>NZ_JBIQOC010000010.1:0-69852 GCF_044130295.1 Acinetobacter uliginosus
TTGGTGTGTGATGCGTTTAACTATGCCATGGCTCGTCAGGGTTATCCAACGGGTGTCATGGTACATTCGGATCAAGGCTCACAGTACTGTAGTCGTGATTTTAGAACGCTATTACTGACAAATGATTGTATTCAGAGTATGTCTAGACGAGGAAACTGTTGGGATAATGCAGTGACCGAAAGCTTCTTTCATACATTGAAAGGTCATGTGATACATGGCAGTGTGTTTGCCACTCGAAAAGAGGCTAATGCTATATTGTTTGACTATATTGAGATTTATTACAATCGGGTCAGAAGGCATTCTGCAAACGGCTGGTTAAGTCCAGAAGCCTTTGAACAGAAATATTTTAAGAATTTAGAGGGATCAGCTGTCCACAATATTGTCTAGGATCAAGACACTATTATTTTACTTTAAGTCCCAGTATTTTAATTTAAGCTCCAGCAAAATTTAACCATGCAAAAGATAGGGGTTTAAGTTGCGGTTTTTAAAATAAGAAAATTAACCGATTTTTAAACCTGTCTAAGCTTTCATGATGAAACATGCTTTAGGTGCTGAAAGGCTTAAAATGAGCTATAATTATGCACCGTTTTTCATGCTGCTTAACTTTATGGCGTATCGTCAGCAATCTGTAACGCTTGATTTGGACACTGACGTCACTCATCAATGTTGTTTGCATTACACTCGTGATGAACATCTCATTGGAATTATTGAATTTAGTAAACCAAGTTATGTGCTTAAATGGGGTGATCTGGAATATTTCCGTCGTCGTACCGAAGAATTTTCTGTGATGCCGTTTCCTGAATGCATCAATGCCATGGTGATCGACATTCGCAATATTGCCCCGTTTATAGACAATGAAGTACCGATTATTCCTTGGCGCTTACTGGAAGAAGAATGTCCGATCCGTCTGGTGGTTCCCCAAGAACGACTTGAACATTATGCCGGTATATTTGAACCTACCTGGCTGACCAGCGATGTGGAAACTGCAATTCAGGAAATCCGCGAATTTATTGATATGTTTGTGCATTAAAAGATTAAAAGCTAAAAAATCCTCCTGAATGGAGGATTTTTTGTGATTAGAGAAAGTCCCCCTTAGAAGAAGGGGGATTTAGGGGGATTCAGTTTTCACGAGATAAATTATTCCTTTTAATCCCTCCCTTGCGAAGCAATGCTTCTCACCTTTAAAAAGGGAGGAACTCTAAATGCGATTACCAATAATTTTCGACCGCAATATTACCTTCACCACGGCGGTTCATTTTCAAGCCACGTGCTTTTAATGCTTCTTTAGTATCTTCCACCATTTGTGGGTTACCGCAAAGCATCACATGACTGGTATCTACATTGAATTGTAGCCCTACCGCTTTTTCCAGTTCACCATTTTCAATCAATACCGGTAAACGGTCATGCAACGCTGCATCGGGATTCCGGGTAATAATCGGGACAAATTTAAAGCCCGTATGACCTTCGCCAAAGGTTTCAGCTATTTCCTGAATACGCTCGACATAAGCCAGTTCGGCTTCCGTACGCACACTATAAACCAGATTGATCTTTTGATATTTCGACCAGGTTTCAAAGTCTTGTAGCATGGAAATAAACGGTGCCAAACCTGTGCCAGTCGCGAGTAGCCACAAGTCATGCGGTAATGGGAGCTGATAACGCGCCAAGGTTAAAAAACCATAAGGAATTTTTTCCAGGTACAGTTCATCACCAACCTGTAAATGTTGCAGGTTAGATGTAAATGCACCATTTGGCACTACAATTGAAAAGAACTCTAGGGTTTCATCAAAGGGGGATGACACCACGGAATAAGCCCGAACCACCAGTTCATCGCCCACTTTTAGGCCAATACGTGCAAACTGCCCTGCAGTAAATTTAAAATGTGCAGGTCGTGTCATGGTAAAACTGAATAAGGTATTGGTCCAGCGATGTACAGATAAAACTTTTTCTAAGCTAAATTTTTCAATTGACATGATTTCAACGTGGCATGAAAGACTGTGCTCATGGTAGCATGACCACATAATTTATTAATATTTTTTAAATGTTAAGGCTCTATTCATGCGCATGACCTTACGCCAGTTGGCTGTTTTTGTAGCAGTTGCACAAGAAGGCACAGTAACCAAAGCCAGCGATGCTGTCAAACTCACGCAAAGTGCTGCAAGTATGGCTTTAGCAGATTTGGAAGATGGCTTGGGTGCACCTCTATTCGACCGTCTTGGCAAGCGTCTGCAACTCAATGATTTAGGTCGTTTTCTACTTCCACAAGCACTAGAAATTTTAGGTCGCTGCGAAGCTTTTGAACAGGCGGCTAAAGGTGAATTACAAAGTATTGACCTGCGCCTGGGGGCAACCTTAACCATTAGCGATTACCTGATGCCGGACCTGATGGCAGACTTTTTGCAAATTCAGCCGCAAGCACATTTGCAGTTGCAAGTAGGCAACACCCGTCAGATGATTGAAGCAGTCAACCAGTTCCAGCTGGATTTAGCCTTAATTGAAGGGTCCTGTCATTTGCCACAGCTGCAGTGTATACACTGGCGCGATGATGAACTGGCGGTATGCTGTTCACCAGAGCATCCATTGGCAAAACTGGACCGCGCAATTACCGCTAAAGATTTTGACCATGTCGAATGGATTTTACGTGAAGAAGGTTCAGGGACCCGTGAGGTGTTTGACAATGCCATTTTAAAAGACCTGCCAGATGCCAATATCCGCCTCACTTTAGGCCATAATGAAGCGATTTTAAAAATTGTGGCGGGAGGTATCGGGATGTCCTGTATTTCTAAACTCGCCATTGAACCTTTACGTGAAAAAGGTCAGCTGGTCATTTTGGAAACTCCTTTCTGGCAACTGACTCGTCCTTTATTCATGTTGGTTCATCGTCAGAAATATCAGGGACCCGGCCTTAAAGCCTTTATGAAATTCTGTGAAGAATAAAAAACGATTTAAAAAAAGCGCCATTTAGGCGCTTTTTTTATTACCAGCGTGAATCATTTTCACAAGGTATACCGTCACCATCACCATCCATCTTATGATTTGGGCAGTTTTGTACATACCACACAGCTTCTGCTCTTGAATTCATTTGACTGCAATGTTGCCGTTCATCACATTTAAATTGTGCTGTTGCTAATCTCACCCCATTTTGCTGATCAATACTGGCATTAATCTTTTCCGAGCGCGGTTTAGTGGTATTGTAAGTTTCACCTGCCAGATTACGCTGCCCCTGCTCCGACAAAACTGCTTCCGGTAAATCCCCCAGTGCTTCTCGCTGTTGTGACACAATACGCTGTTGCTCTATAATCAACTGTTGCGCTTTCAGCTGCTCTGCCGTGCGATAATCCTGATATTGACCATAACCGATCACAGCAAGCAGTGCCAGAATGATCAAGGCAATAGCAGATAAGATTCGGCCTTTATATGAAGCCTTATTATAACGTGGTGAAGCAGTTTTCTTTTTTGTACCTACTGGCTTGGCAGCTATACTCTCCGCTGAGGCAGACTGTAGATCCAGTCGTACAATACGGTCGGCTTTAAACTTGCAATCATCTTCCACAATAATAAATTTTAACTTCTCCCCGACTTTAGGTTCGATAGTGCTATTGGGCACATCTTTAATGTGAAAGAAAATATCTTTCACTGCGCCTTCCTCTACTGCAATAAATCCAAAACCGCGCTCTGCGTTATAAGTTTTGACTTTCCCCTGAACAAACATAAAATACTCTTTTTCATTTATATTTTTTCTTATTATAATAAAAAAGAGGCCCAAAAGCCTCTTTTCCAATGATTGTCAAAAGCAATCCTGAACATCATCATGCTGCAATCAAAAGCAGAAGCATCAACCTCGAAAATTCGACAACAAGGCGGATGTAATCGATTTATTATGCTCGGATACTTTCGATTTTTTTGCTTTTGCTGAGTGATCTGCAACACGTTCTATACGAACAGCCTTGTACTTGTCACCATTTTTAACAGCCGCAAATTTTACCCGTTCATTACGTTTCGGTTCGCCTTCTGCCGCAGGGAAATCTGAAATATGAAAGAAAATATCCCCTTCAGCCGAACCAATAAAACCAAAGCCTTTTTCAGGGTCATACTTTTTGATTTTACCCTGATGTAATTCATCTTTCATGCTGCTGCCCTATGCTAAAAAATGCCATGTTTACAGTATATAAAAAAAGAGGCCTGAAGCCTCTTTTAATTTGTCTTCTAGGCTCAGTCTTTTTGCACTGAACCGAAAATTTTATCGCCTGCATCGCCAAGACCCGGAACGATATAACCATTTTCGTTGAGACCGTCATCAATAGCTGCTGTGAAAATTGTCACATCTGGGTGTTTTTCTTCTACTTTTTTAATGCCTTCAGGCGCTGCAACTAAGACCATGACACGGATATCTTTACAGCCGCTCGCCTTCAATACATCAATGGCTGCAACCAATGAAGAACCGGTTGCCAGCATCGGGTCGATAATCATCGCCAAACGGTTTTGTACATCGGGAACCAGTTTTTTATAATAAGTACGTGCTTGCAAGGTTTCTTCATCACGCTCAAGACCCAATACAGAAACTTTGGCACTTGGAATCAGGTTCAAAAACCCATCTAACATGCCAATACCTGCACGCAGAATAGGAACAACGGTAATTTTTTTACCCGCAATACTGTCTACAGTAACTTTGCCATTCCAGCCGTCAATTTCATGCTCACACATCGGCAAGTCTTTGGTTGCTTCATAAGTCAGAAGCATGGTCACTTCTTGCGCTAGTTCGCGGAAGTTTTTTGTACTGATGTCTGCACGACGTAGCAAACCAAGTTTATGTCGGATAAGTGGATGACGGATTTCATGAATAGCCACGGGAGAGCACCTAAAAGATGAGATAAAATTTCAGCTATTATAAATGTTTTTTATATCTCTTATAAACCAAAAAGCCCCCTATGAAAGGAGGCTTTTTAGAAAAAACTTATAGTTTTTTTAGATTACTGTTGAGATAGCATGAAATGCAATGGAGATAAAATCTCCGCTTGAAGCGCCAATTTGATGATTGGATCAGGATAAACACCAATGATCAATACAGCCAATGCCGCAGCAAGCACCATAATACCACCCACTTTCTGACCCCAATGTTTGTCGGCATCAATACGTGGCGTATCTGGCGGAGTCATATACATCACCACCATCACACGAAGGTAATAGTACAGACCAATACCTGAACCCACTACAATCATGGCAGCAAGGAACCAGTGCTGGGTTGTTACCGCAGCCATCACCACCAAGAACTTACCAATGAAGCCTGCAGTCAATGGAATACCCGCAAGAGATAACATCATGACAGTCAAGGTCGCAGTCAATACTGGACGGCGCCAGAACAAACCACGGTAATCTGCCAGACTTTGTGCTTCATCTGCATTGTTATACGGACTAGACATCAACGCTACAACACCAAATGCACCAATCGTCGTCAATACATAAGTGATTACGTATACAGATACGTTACCCAGGCTTGCATAAGTCATGCTGATTAAACCAATCAGCAAATAACCAAAGTGCGCAATTGAAGAGTAACCCAGAATACGTTTCAGGTTGACTTGACGTACTGCAAGGAAGTTACCCACCAGAATAGAAAGCACCGCAATAATCGTGATGATCGTTACGATTGAATCTACCAGGATTGCGCCTGAAGCAAGTAAATAACGTACAAACAGACCAATGGTTGCCACTTTAGCCACAGTCGCAAGGAATGTTGCGATTGGCGCTGGAGCACCTGCATACACGTCTGGCGTCCATTTATGGAATGGCGCAAGAGACAATTTAAATGCCACGGCAAAAACGATTAAGCCTAGACCTAAAATCACCATTGGCTGTTTGATGGCTTGCATCAAGGCCTGAACATTGTCATAGAAAGACAATGAACCGGTATAAGCATAGATATATGCCATGCCCATCAACAACATTGCAGAAGCAGTTGCTGAAAGAACAAGGTATTTAATACCCGCTTCTAGCGATTGTGAACGTTGGTGTGTATAAGCCAAAAGACCGTATACAGGAATCGACATTAGCTCAAGGCTAATGAAGAAAGATGCATAATGAGAACTTGCCACCATCAGCATTGCGCCCGCTACCGAGCACAGCATCAGGATATACAGTTCTTCACGGTTATCTTGATAGCTTTCAATATAAGCATGTGACAAGGTACAGCAAGCCAGTGCAGCAATCAGAATGACCAATTGGTACAGCAAGGTAAATGGGTCAAGCATAAACATGCCCATCACGTTCGCTGGTGCAAAAGCACCACCGAACATTGCAATCAGGACATAGGCTGCAGCAAGGTTCAAGCCGACTACAGAGGCTGTTGCAATTAAATTATGGTTACGTTTAATTGCAATGAGAAGCATCACTACGATCGCAGTTAAAGCCACGATCATCACAGGAGCTAATGGCATAAGCTCGGAAAATGACATTGTGAAGTTCATGGCTTATTGGATCTCCACATTTTGTTGAGATACGACCTGTTGAGTCGCATCGACAACTTCTTGAACTGGGATATAGCTGTTTGCTAACCACGCCATGCTTGAATTTGAAATATCAAGGAAGCTTTGTGGATAGATACCGAGCCATAGTAGACCAAAAGCACACACTAACAAAATAACAATCTCACGCGCATTCAAGTCTTTCAATGGGCTTGTATAATTTTGTTTTTGCTCTTCATTTGGCGTACCAAACAATGCTTTGTGAATCAGGATCAAGCCATAAAGACCTGCCAATACCAAGCTGGTCGCTGCCACAATGGTAAAGGCTGGGAATTTGTTGAATGAACCCATCAAAATCAGGAATTCACCAATAAAGTTACCTAAACCTGGAATACCGACAAGCGCAGCAATAAAGAACATCAGGAAGAAAGCAAGGTACGGGAATTGACCGCGCATACCACCCATTAAACGTAAGTCGCGCGTATGAACACGCTCGTACACTTGACCACACATAATGAACAAGGCAGCAGATGACAGGCCATGTGCCAGCATCATGATCATTAAGCCTTGGAAAGTCAGGATATTACCTGCGTAAAGTGCAAGTAATACAAAGCCCATGTGCGAAATAGAAGTATACGCCAGCAAACGTTTCATATCGGTTTGCTGGAAAGCACACCAGGCACCGTAGAACACACCGACTAAACCGAAGATGATCGCGATATCTGCAAACTGTGCAGAAGCCGCCGGGAAGAATGGCATAACAAAACGAAGCAGACCGTATGCAGCAGTCTTAATCAGGATACCTGCCAAGTCGACAGAACCGGCTGTCGGTGCTTGAGCATGCGCATCTGGTAACCAGCCGTGCAATGGGAACACTGGAAGTTTTACAGCGAAACCGATGAACATACAGATCATCAAGGCATAAGCCACTGATGGCAACTGTGCATCAAGCGTATTCGCCACACCTAACAGGTAGTTGTAATCGAAGCCGATCATGCCAGTCATCATGTATCCGTAAACCACAAGGCCTAGAATACCGATCAACATGATCAAACCTGCGACCTGCGTATAGATGAAGAACTTGGTCGCTGCATAAACACGTGACTTACCGTCTGCTCCCTTATGACCCCATAAGGCAATCAGGAAGTAGATTGGTACCAGCATCATCTCCCAGAAGAAGAAGAACAGGAACAGGTCTATCGCCAGGAATACACCGATTACCCCACCCAAAGACCATAAAAGGTTTAAGTGGAAGAAACCCACGTTCTTTTGAATCTCACCCCATGAACAGCCCACTGCAAGTACACCCAGTAATGCAGTCAAGCCGACCATAAGCAGTGAAAGACCATCCACCGCAAGGTGAATGTTAATGCCAAGGGTTGAAATCCAAGGCAACATGAATTCGGCAGACCAAGTTGGAACTTTTGCGCCGAGTTCATAGTGATAAGTACCGGAATTCCAAAGCGCAACGGTTAAGCCCAAAGTAATGAGCATACCGAATAACGCAATGTAACGCGGTAGTTTGTCGTCGAGCTTGTCGACGATCCAGCATACAAAACCTGCAATGAACGGTACGAGGATCAGCGCGGGTAAAATCCAGTTGTTTGTGATTTCCATCTTATTTCCCCACTACCTGAATCACGATCAGGATCATCAGCAATACCACTACACCGAGTGACATACTTGATGCGTATTCACGCAATGAACCTGTTTGACGTGAGCTGGTGAAGCTATGACCACCTTTAACAATGGCAGGAAGCACTAACCACAGGCCGTCAATCGGATCACGACCTAAAATTTTCGCGATAAGCAAATATGGTTTCACAAATACGATGTTATACAACGCATCAAAACCAAGTGCATTACGGCAGATATTGGCAAGGCCGGCACCCAATGAAGTACGGGCAAAACCTTTCACTGCATTATAAGCAAAGACAAATAATACGATACCTACCACAAGACCAGCCAATGCAATACCCACAGCGGTATATTCAGCACCATGTACACCTGCTTCAAGCGCTTCAGGAATAACAAAAGCTGGAATATTGGCTTTGGTTAATGCAGCTTCTACTGGTGCTTTCAAGAAGTAAGCCAAGCCAGTTGAAAGTACCGCCAAGATACCCAACGGAGCCCAATAAGTTGCACCTTTGATTTCGTGATAAGGCGTGTTTTCTTTACCAAAGAATACAACCCAGATTAAACGGAATGTATAGATTGACGTTAAGAATGCACCCGCAACACCTGTCCAGTATAAGCAATTATATATAGGAAGATTTGCAATGTGGCTTTGTGCCCAAACTGCACCAAGGATGGCATCTTTCGAGAAGAAGCCGATGGTCAAGAATGGAATGGCAGCCAACGCACCACCACCAATTGCGAAGCAGGCAAACAGGAATTTGTTATGTTTGAACAAGCCACCCATTTTGAAGATGTTTTGTTCGTGATGGTAAGCCAGAATCACAGCACCAGAAGACAAGAACAATAATGCCTTGAAGAATGCGTGTGAAAGCATGTGGAACAGGCCCGCTTGGTATGCTTCAGCACCAACAGCCATAAACATATAACCCAACTGACTCATGGTTGAGTAAGCCAGAATACGTTTGATGTCTGTTTGAACCAATGCAGCAAAACCAGCAACAATCAATGTTACCGCACCAGTGATCGAAATGAACATCATCACTTCTGGTGTCATTTCAAACACGGAGAACATACGGCAGCACAGGTAAACACCGGCTGTTACCATTGTTGCCGCATGGATCAACGCAGAAACAGGTGTAGGACCTGCCATTGCATCAGCCAACCATGTTTGTAATGGAATTTGCGCAGATTTACCGGCAGCACCCAGGAACAACATTAAAGATGTCCAGATCGCAAGTGAATGGTCACCCGCTAATACTTGAGGTGCATTGGCAACGATTGTACCGATATGCAAAGTACCGAATTGTTGGAAAATCAGGAACAATGCAATCAGCAAGAATACGTCACCGATACGAGTTACAGTAAATGCCTTGATGGCTGCAAAACCATTTTCCGGGTTTTGATAGTAGTAACCAATTAGCAAGTAAGAGCAAAGACCTACGCCTTCCCAACCCAAGAACAATAACGCCAGGTTATCGCCAAGAACGAGCAGCAACATGCTGGCAACGAACAGGTTGAAGTAAGAGAAGAAACGTGCAAAGTCTTCTTCACCGCGCATGTACCATGAGGCAAAGATGTGAATCAGAAAACCTACACCGGTGATCATGCCGGTCATGAGTAATGACAGGCCGTCTAGGTGCAAGCTCATGCCTGGTGCAAAACCACCGACATTGAACCAGGTCCAAAGATGTTGAACCTGAGCTACTGAACCATTGTCTACAAAGCCCATGCCAGCAATCAGTGCAAATAAAGCAGATAAACCGACTGAACCCACACCAATAATGGCTGCCACATTTTCAGGAAGCTTATTGCGCCCCGCCGCCAAGAGGACAAAACCAATGAGCGGAAATAAAATTGTTAAATATAAATAACTCATCCGCGCATCTCACTAGCAGCATCCACATCCAAATGATGGAAGCGATGGTAGAACTGAAGGACGATCGCAAGACCAATACAAGCCTCTGCAGCTGCAAGGGTCAAGATCAGGATGAACATGATTTGTCCATCTGGCTGTAACCATGCACTACCTGCAAGAACGAACGCAAGCGCCGCTGCGTTCATCATGATTTCAAGGCTCATCAACATAAATAGTAGGTTGCGTCGCACCATTACACCGTAAAAACCCAGTGCAAAAAGAATGGTTGCAACGATTAAACCGTGTTCTAAAGGAATGTTGCCCATTATTCTTTTTCCTCTTTTGCACTTGGTTCACGTTTACCTAAGTGGAATGCTGCAACGAGGGCTGCAAGCAATAACATTGCGGCAACTTCTACCAATAGTAAGTAGTGAGTAAAGAGCGCTGTACCTACAGCTTTAGGTCCCACAACTTTAGTGCCCATCACCGGACCTGCGGTTGTGTAATCCGAACCAAGCATCCAGACGAGCACCAAGCCCATCAGGAAACTCATCAATGCTGGATATGCCCATGCAGATGAAGTCAGCCATTTACGTTCCTGTTCAACCGTATGTTGACCAAGATTTAGCATCATCACCACAAACACGAACAACACCATGATCGCGCCGGCATAAACAATAATTTCTAGTGCGCCAGCGAATGGCGCACCAACGATCATGAACATCCCTGCCACAGCAAGGAGGGACACGATCAGGCTTAATAAAGCATGCACAGGATTCGCGTTAGTCACCACACGAACCGTAGAAACAATGGCCACAAGTGCCATCAAATAAAATGGCCACATCATGGTAATAAGCTCCGTACGTCAACTGGTGCACTTTCACGTTGTGCCTGACCTTTATCTTTACCTGCCACTGCCATACCGGTTACACGGTAGAAGTTGTAGTCAGGATATTTACCAGGACCTGAAATGAGCAGGTTCTCTTTTTCGTAGACCAAGTCTTGACGAACGTATTCACTTAACTCGAAATCTGGTGTCATTTGAATCGCTGTCGTTGGACACGCTTCTTCACACATACCGCAGAAAATACAACGCGAGAAGTTGATACGGAAAAACTCCGGATACCAGCGACCATCTTCTTTTTCTGCTTTCTGTAAAGAAATACAGCCAACCGGACAGGCAACCGCACACAGGTTACATGCCACGCAGCGTTCTTCACCATCTGGGTCACGTGTCAATACAATACGACCACGGAAACGCGGCGGAACAATTTGTTCAGCTGGCACTTCTGGATAAAGAATAGTGTCACGTTTACGTGTCACGTGGCTGAATACCATCCACAATGAACGTACGATTGACCCGAATCCAGCTAGAATTTTATACATTTTGTACTCCCTGCTGTCCTAGGCCTGATTCATCAGAATCACAGCACCAGTCACCAACAAGTTGACCAACGCCAATGGCAAACAAATTTTCCAACCAAAGTTCATCACCTGATCGTAACGTGGACGCATTAACGAACCACGAGCCAAGACAAACATCATCACAAAGAATGCTGTTTTGATAATGAACCAGAATACTGGTGGAATAAATGGAATTTCTAGGTTAAATGGTGCTAACCAACCGCCAAAGAATAAAGTGACGATCAATGCTGAAATAAGAACTACGTTGACATATTCCGCAACGAAGAACATACCCCATTTCATACCGCCGTATTCGACGTGATAACCTTCCGCCAATTCTTGCTCAGCTTCCGGTTGGTCAAATGGATGACGGTGCGTTACCGCAACACCTGCAACAATAAAGATAATGAAACCTAGGAATTGTGGAATCACAAACCATACATCGCGTTGTGCTTCAACAATTTCACGCATGTTGAATGAACCGGCAATTGCCACCACACCCATCAGCGAGATCCCCAGGAACACTTCATAAGAAATGGTTTGAGCTGCAGAACGCAGACCACCCAATAACGCATATTTGTTATTTGAAGACCAGCCACCGAATAGCACGGCATATACTGCGATACCAGCCATTGCCATAAAGAACAACAGGCCGATGCTCATATCTGCTACGCCCATTGTCGGACTTACAGGAATCACCATGAACGAAAGTACCGCAGTTGCCATGGCAACTGCAGGTGCTAAACGGAAAGTCAGCTTATCGGCAAACTTAGGCGTCCAGTCTTCCTTGAACATGATTTTCAGCATGTCGGCAACGATCTGGAACATCCCCCCGGGACCAACACGGTTTGGACCGTAACGGTCTTGCCATAACGCAAGTAAACGGCGTTCGATGAATGACATCAACGCAGCGACAAGCACCACTACAAGCAAGATCACAATCGCTTGAATCACAGAATAAGCGATTGGCCAGTTCTCAGCCCATAGCGGTGTTTGACGTATAATTTCTTGACTCATGAATTACACTCCTACCGCGACGGATACAGGCTCTGCAAGTGAAACCGTTGGTGCAAGACCAACTGGATAACCGATATAACCTGTCGGTAAATATTCGATCACTTGAACTGGAAGGCTAATTGTCGCCTCACCTGCTTGCACAGTAATTTTTTGACCATCTTGAACGTTCAGACGCGCAGCATCCTGTTCGCCTACTGCAAACATGGCTTCAGGAATACGTGATTCCATGGCCGGAGTTTTCACCGTAAATTCACCAGAAGCGAAGATATGATGCATTGGCACTAAACGGAAGCTTTCAGCATTTGCAAGTACTGCTGCTGGAGCAACGAAAGTACGTGCAGGGCGTTTAGCCAAACGATCAAATAAACGAATACCCGAATCACCACCTTTTAGGTGACCACCCACGTGATCCTGGAATTTGTTCCAGGCTTGTGGAGAGTTCCAACCTGCAGACCATGCAAATGGAACCAATGGAGATGGGGTTTCATTACCCACATAACCTTCCATAGAGAACGTTAATGCAGAATCGACATCGATTGGCTGTTTAGGTTCATGAACAGACAATGGTGCACGCATAGAGGTACGACCAGAGTAACGACGCGGTTCACGCGCAATCTTCAAGCCATGGACACGGTAACCTGCATCTGGTGCTACATCCTGAATGGCTTCAAGTGCCGGAACATTTTTCACTACAGATTCAATGACATCATCCAGCAAGGTCCAGGAAATCGCTTTGCCTTTTACACCGGTTTCAATGGCATGTAACCAGCGCCAAGATTCTTTGATTGCAAGTTCCGGTTTGTAGTAGCTTGGGTCATACACCTGGTAGAAACGTTGTGCACGGCCTTCTTGAGATACCACAGTACCATCACCTTCCGCGAAGCTTGCAGCAGAAAGCACGATATCTGCTTTCTTCACAGTTTCGGTTTCAGAGTGATCAAGAACAATCACGTCTTTGCCTGCAAGTGCAGCGTTGACTTGAGCAGCAGGTAAACGACGGTAAAGGTCATTTTCCACAATGATAACAGTGTCATAGTCTTGCGCAAATGCTTGCTCAAGGCTGTTACCACCGAAGATTGCAAGACCCATTGAGTTCACTTCAGGAACAGTCAAGGTCAAACCAGCATTACCCAGGTTCTGTGCCACTTGTGCAGCAGCTTCCATGATGGCAGCATCTTGTAAGCTGGTACCAGAGATGATCAATGGTTTCTTCGCCGCTTTTAAAGTGTCAGCAATGGTTTGAGCAAATGCTTTGGCATCGTCATCTAAACCAGTAACCGCTTCACCTGCAACTGCCGCAGCAACCGCAAAGCCTAAACGTGCAATATCGTTTGGAGAAGCAACCACTTCGCCAGTCGCGACGTCAGCTAAACGCGTTTGAGTCGCAGCAAGAATGTAGATTGGGGATTTTGCATCCTGACCAATACGTTGTACCGGTTCAGCCAACCATTCTTGGGTGCGGCGTTCTGCTGCCATTTCTTTGGCTTTGTTTTTCGCAGCTTGGCGAACAGATAAAGCCATACGTGGCGCAGTTTGGGTTAAATCTTCACCCAAGATGAGCACTGCATCATAACTTTCGATTTCACGCATGGTCGGGTTATAAACACCCTCGGTTTGCATGATCGATGCAGCCAATTCAACCAGGTTTTGCTCTTTTTGAGCCATACCAGTTGAGTAGTTGTCTTGACCAACAAGCTCACGCAATGCGAAGTTCGTTTCAAGCGATGCACGTGGTGAACCAATACCCAGAACTTTTTTGCCCTGAATCTTTTCAATCACGGTATCCAGTGCTGTATCCACTGAAACAGTCGTTACGTTTGCACCATCACGGAATTGTGGCTGACGTGGACGGTCTGCACGGTTCACATAACCGGTACCGAAACGGCCTTTGTCACACAGGAAGTATTGGTTTACATCGCCGTTGAAACGGTTTTCAACACGACGAAGTTCGCCATAACGTTCACCCGGAGAGATGTTACAGCCTGAAGAACAGCCTTGGCATACGCTTGGCGCATACTGCATGTCCCACTTACGATTATAACGTTCAGAGTGAGTTTTGTCGGTGAACACACCTGTTGGACATACTTCAGTCAGGTTACCCGAGAATTCAGATTCTAAAGTGCCTGATTCTGGACGACCAAAGTACACACGTGATGCATTGGCATACACGCCAAAGTCAGTACCGCCCGCGTAGTCCTTATAGTAACGGACACAACGGTAACACGCGATACAACGGTTCATTTCGTGCGCAATAAACGAACCAAGTTCCTGGTTGTAATGGGTACGTTTGGTGAAACGGTAACGACGGCGGTCGTGTTGTGTCATTACTGTCATATCTTGCAGATGACAGTGACCACCTTCTTCACAGACTGGACAGTCGTGTGGATGGTTGGTCATCAAGAATTCAACAACAGATGCACGGAAATCTTTTGCTTCTTTGTCTTCAATCGAGATGTAGGTATTGTCAGCCGCTGGCGTCATACATGACATGACTAAACGACCACGCGTATCTTCAGGATTCGCGTATTGAGTCACGGCACATTGACGGCAAGAACCGACAGAACCTAAGGATGGATGCCAACAAAAGTACGGGATATCAATGCCCAAAGATAAACATGCTTGCAGCAGGTTTTCTGAGCCATTGACTTCGTACGATTTGCCATCGACATGAATTGTAGCCATAGTCGAATTCCTTAAGCTTGTTCTACGGAGCTAACTTGAGCGGCAGCATTTACGACTTTCGCTTCAAATTCGCCACGGAAATGTTTGAGTGCGCCCATAAGCGGTTCCATTGCACCTGGAGCGTGGGCACAGAAAGTCTTACCAATCCAAAGCTTACGAGTCAGTTCTTGTAAGTGATCGATATCTTCTTTCTTGCCTGTACCATCTTCCAGTGCTTTAAGCGCTTTTACCGCCCAAGGTAAACCATCACGGCAAGGTGTACACCAGCCACATGATTCACGCGCAAAGAATTCTTCCAAATTACGAGTCGCAGACACCATACATTGAGTTTCGTCTACCACCATCAGCAAACACGTACCTAAACGTGAACCCGCTTTCATGATGCTTTCTGCATCCATCGGCAGGTCAATGTGCTCTGCTGCCAGGAAGTCAGTCGATGCACCACCTGGTAACCACGCTTTCAGTTTAAGACCGTCACGCATACCACCGGCATGGTCTTCAATCACTTCACGCGCAGTGGTACCGAATGGAAGTTCCCAAAGACCCGGGAATTTCACCTTACCCGATGCACCGTAGATTTTGGTACCTGGATCTTTTGATTTACCTTCAGATAAACCCACGTACCATTCTGGACCACGTAACATAATCGCAGGCAAGTTGTTGTAGGTCTCTACGTTGTTGACAATCGTAGGACGACCCCAAGCACCTGCAACTTGCGGGAATGGCGGTTTGGTACGAGGATTGGCACGGCGACCTTCAAGCGAGTTAATCAATGCAGTTTCTTCACCGCAGATATAACGACCCGCACCGGTATGCACATGCATTTCGAAGTTCCAGCCACTGCCCAGGATATTTTCACCCAGGTAACCTTTGGCACGAATTTGCTCTAATGCTTCATTCAAGTATTGAGCTGCTTCGATGTATTCACCACGGATGAAGATATAACCTTGCGTTGCTTCAAGGGTATAGCCTGCAATCAGCATACCTTCGATCAATTGATGTGGAAGTTTTTCCATCAACAAACGGTCTTTGAAAGTACCCGGTTCCATTTCATCGGCATTACAGATCAGGTAACGAGGGCCGCCATCATTTGGCGCCATCAATGACCATTTAATCCCTGCCGGGAAACCTGCACCACCACGACCTTTTACAGTCGCAGCTTTAATGACTTCAAGCACTTCTTTCGGTTGCATGCCAAGGGCTTTTTTAAAGCCGGCATAACCTTCCAGCACTTCGTAATCATCTGCACTACGAACGTGTTCCTGTTTGCTCAAACGCCATGTTAATGGGTGAGTTTCTGGGTTACCGTCGCCATAAATTGGTTTTGGTTCAGTATTCATACATACTTCTCCAATAACTGTTTAATTGAAGTTACTTCAACCAAACCGTGCGTGTCTTGATCAATCATCAGGGTTGGACCTTTGTCACAGTTACCCAGACAGCAGATTGGCAATAAAGTGAAACGACCGTCAGCGGTGGTTTGACCAAACTGAATCCCCAATTCACGCTGGAACGCTTCTGCCAGAGTTTCCGCACCCATCAAGAAACATGCGATTGAATCACATAATAAAATTACGTGACGACCAACCGGTTGACGGTAAATACGGTTATAGAAAGTCGCAACACCTTCAAGATCTGCAACACTCATGCTAAGCATTTGAGCAATTGCATTCATTTGTGCATCGTCTACCCAACCATTACGGCGTTGTACACACTTCAGCGCATCTAAACATGCAGCACGCGGGTACGGGTAGTGACCCATGTGATGTTCAATTTCATGGATTTCTTCCGAAGTTAAAATCCCTTCAACATTCACACGTGGCTTTTTATCAGTCAAAATCATCATAATGCGTTTACCCCTTAGCGATCCACGTCAGCCATTACGACGTCAATTGTCGCTAAATAAATGATCAAGTCAGATACAAGACTGCCATTAATCACAGAAGGCATTTGCTGTAAGTGCGTGAAAGTCGGTGTACGGATACGGGTACGGTAACTCATGGTTGACTTGTCTGAAGTCAAGTAATAGTTAGACGCGCCTTTTACCACTTCCGCCATTACAGATGCTTCACCCGCAGGCATTACAGGACCCCATGACACGCTCAAGAAGTGCGTAATCAAGGTTTCGATATCTTGTAGTGTCTTATCTTTCGGTGGTGGAACAGCCAGTGGATGGTCTGCTTTGTACGCACCAGACGGCATGTTATCTAGACATTGCTTGATGATTTTCAGTGACTGTTCGATTTCACGGAAGTGAACCAGAACACGTGCATAAGCATCGCCTTCGTACTCAACCGGCACATCGAAGTCGTAGTTTTCATAACCGCTATAAGGACGGTATTTACGTACATCGAAGTCGATACCTGTTGCACGCAGACCTGTACCGGTTACACCCCAAGCCAATGCTGATTTTGCATCGTACTGAGCCACATTACGGGTACGACCGATAAACACCGAGTTTTTCAATGCTGCAGTGTAGTACTCGTTCATACGCTTCGGCATCCAGTCCAGGATTTCGCGAATGAGGTGTTGCCAGTTGTTTGGAAGATCGTGTGCAGTACCGCCAATACGGAACCATGCAGGGTGCATACGGTAACCAGTAATTGCTTCGATGGCGTCATAGATTTTTTGACGGTCAGCGAACATATAGAATACTGGTGTCATACCGCCGGCATCTTGAATTGCAGTACCGATATACAACAAGTGGTTATTGATACGGAACAATTCGGACATCATGACACGGATACATTGCGCACGGTCAGGAACAGTGATTCCCGCCAGTTGCTCCACACCCATTACATAAGGCATGTTTTGCGCACAACCACCCAGGTAGTCAACACGGTCGGTATACGGAATGAATGAATGCCAGGTTTGACGTTCAGCCATCTTTTCCACACCACGGTGGTGATAACCGATATCAGGCACACAGTCTTTTACTTCTTCGCCGTCCAACTGCAAGATCACACGGAACGCACCGTGCGCAGATGGATGGTTAGGCCCCAGGTTCAGGAACATGAAGTCTTCATCGGCGTTACCGCGTTTTAGACCCCAATCTTCAGGAACGAAACGAAGGTGCTCCTGTTCAAAGTCCTGCTTGGCCTGGTTCTGCATATACGGTGTATATTCAGTCGCACGTGCAGAATATTCTTTACGCAGCGGGTGACCTTCCCAATATGTCGGCAACAAGATACGACGGAGCATTGGATGCCCTTCGAAGTTGATACCAAACATATCGTAAGCTTCACGTTCGTACCAGTTGGCATTTGGCCAAATGTTGGTTGCAGTTGGAATGTTGAGATCACTCTCATTCAAGGCAACTTTAATACGAATATCCGTATTACGCTCTAGCGACAACAAGTGATAGAACACAGTGAAGTCTGACGCAGGCAAACCGTCACGGTGAGTACGTAAACGCTCATCTACCGCAGACAAATCGAACAGCATCACGTAAGGACGTTCTACTTTCCGCAAGAACATTAAGACTTCTTGCACACGTGCGCGCTCAACCCAGACTGTTGGAAAGTCTTCAAAAGTCGTTTGCACAAAGAAGTTCTCACCAAATTTGGTTTTGAGCTCTTCTATAATTGCAAATGCTGGGCGTGAATCAACAGGCGTTGATTCTGGCATAGCAATGTCAGTTTCAGCCATTGGCTTGGCTTCCTATTCAATACAAATTCAGTCAACCTGAACGACAATTACACCCAGACCGGGTGCATCAATATTTTGTCGCTCGGATTATTTAATTTCATCCATAGAGCGTAAGTTTTTCACGGCAATACGTTCAGTATTCTTACGGTCACGTTCTGGCTGCATCTTTGGCTTATACACTGGCTGAAGATCATCACCAATAACCGCTGAAAGTGGACGGCGCTCTAATTGAATTTGGTCTTGTAACAACATTAATGCTTGCAATAATGCTTCAGGACGTGGCGGACAGCCCGGGATGTACACATCGACAGGGATGATTTTATCCACACCTTGTACAACCGAATAAATGTCGTACATACCGCCAGAGTTTGCACAAGCACCCATTGAAATCACCCATTTAGGTTCTAACATTTGCTCGTATAAACGCTGGATTACAGGTGCCATTTTCACGAAGCAGGTCCCTGCAACGATCATTAAGTCCGCCTGACGTGGTGAAGCACGAATAACCTCGGCACCGAAACGCGACATATCATGCACACCCGTCAAAGTGGTTGCATATTCTACGTAACAGCAAGATGTACCAAAGTTAAAGGGCCATACAGAGTTTTTACGGCCCCAGTTTACAGCTGTATGCATTACATCCTCTAAACGAGTCATGAACACATTTTTATTCACTTCTTCTTCAAGCGGATCAGTAACGATTTGACGCTCTTGAAGTGGATATTGATCAGCATTCGGATTCGCACGGGTTAATGTATATTTCATTCCCGGGTTACTCCTTAGTAGATGATGTAGTCGCAGATTTTTTCACACGACCAGATGATTGAGCTGGAATTTGACCTGTAGGGTCAACAACCAACTCTTCAATAGAATTGAAGCGTGTAATGTCGGCAAGGTTCATATTTGCTGAACCCACTTTCGATTTCATCACTGCCGCTTTGAGACGATCGGTTGGTGCCCAGTTTAATGCGCCTACAGCAATCGCATAAATCAAAGCAATCAATAAATCGACTACAAAAATCACAACAGTGGTAAAACCGAACCAACCTACTTCACGAACTGATGTAGCCCATGCGTAGAGATACAATGCTTCCAGGTCAAATACCACAAAGAAAATAGCAACCAAGTAGAATTTCGCAGATAAGCGGATGCGTGCTCCACCAGCACCTACCACACCTGACTCAAATTGCTCTTGCTTTGCACGGCCCCATGATTTACCCCCAAGGAGTAAAGGAACTGTGAGCATAAAGACACAAAGAAATGTAACGCCGATCACGAAGGCAATAATTGCCCAATCGTATGGAGTAATGGCACTCATGCGGGGATAACTCCTGGCAGGCCTAATTTATTAACAAAGAATGTATGTATTGGCCTTCAAATACACCAAACACAAAATTAATCCCGTCAATTGTACCTGATTTATGATTTCACTTGCTAGCTCATAAGCCTTAGTCTTTTGGATGATTTTTTCAGCATTGTCGCTTTTAATTTACATCTATTCCTTTACACAACACCTTCATCGTTTTATTTAATAAAAACAGTTATTTTTATTAAATTTTCTCACATTAAGATTTTATGAGGAAATATTGCTCACTTATTTTGCAATCCAGAAATACAATTATTGTTGAATATTCTTTCGATTCTAAAAGTTCAGTTTATTTTGAGTATTTATTTAAAAAATGATAGGAATCACAAAAATTGATTAAATTTTCCTCCCTATCATCACAATCTTAAAAATACCGCCTTTCTTTGCTTTAGAAATTACCTTATATCTTTTGCATAAGCCGCTTTATTCTTGTGGTTTTTTTGCAACACTTTGACATGTGTTTAACAGTTTGTGATATTGGTATTTAAAATTCAAAAAGCGAATAGACAGGAGAAACTATAATGACATTAAAATATGCCCATGAATCTGAATATTTCTTCTTTGCACAACTGTTAGTTCACCATGTGGAAAGATACATCGAGAAACACCCAGATGCTCAGGATGCCATTTTTGACCTGCGTGATATCTATGACCTTTTCCGCCAAGACTTTGCTGCAACCACCACCAATCTCGAAGCTATTTTAAACGTTGCGGATGAATACAAGGTCGAAACATTAAATGGGGACCAGAAATTGATTAGCCATTATGCCATAGATCCCAAAAACAATTCTTTGCTACTAGATCTTAATGCCGATGCACTCGCTAGCTTAAAACAGGGAAAAAGCCTGATTGAACCAGATGCCACCAGTCATGAATAAGACTAAAAAGCACCGAATGCGGTGCTTTTTAGTGTTCCCTATTCTTTAAAATTCTGTCTGTATGGCACCATCAACCTTAAGGACACCGGTTTTCTTTTTTGCTTTATTAAACCGCTGTACCGGCCACGACATGGTGAAACGAGCCCCGCCTAAAATCGGGCTTTGATCCACCTCAATTTTCCCACCAAACCAGTAAGCAATACGGCTCACAATGGACAAACCTAGACCATAGCCCCCTGAAGCACGGGTCCGGCTGTCATCCAGACGGGCAAAAGCTTCAAAAATGCGCTGCCGCTCTTCCTCAGGAATACCGGCACCATCGTCTTCTACCTGAACATAAGCCTGCCCCGCGTCATTGATACCACCACTGACAAGCACTTTATGATCACAGTAGCGAACCGCGTTGCCAACCAGATTTTGTACTACACGATGCAAGTAACGCCGCTCAGCATCGACCACCACACTAATAGGTGGTGCTTTGAGTTCAATTTCTTTTTGAGTTTTAAGTGCCTCGGTTTCAATCACCACCTGATCCAGCACTTCAAACAGCACGATTTTTTCAAAATCTAAAGAAGGTGTGCCCTGCTCCAGTTTTGCATAGGTCATGATTTCATCAATCAAGGTATTGAGCGCTTCAATATCTTTATCAATCTGTTCAACCTGTTGTAGGCGATACTCATAGTCATCTTCTTCGGCCAACATTTCCATACCAAAACGGATACGTGCTACAGGTGTTCGCAGTTCATGCGAAACTGCACGCATCAGCTCGCGCTGTGCTTCAATCAAACGCTGAATATGATCGGACATGCTGTTGTAATTGGTCGCCAGACTGGCCATTTCATCAGTACCATCGACCGGTAAACGCAAGGTCATGTCACCCGATTTCATACGATGCAAGGCGTAATTCACTTCACGTAAACGACGCTGCATTGGCACCAACAACCCATATACGCCAAGGCTTAACACAAATAGACTCAGTAAGGTAATGCCAGCAGCCAACTGGAAAGGCATCCAGTTAAATAAAGGTACAGGCCCTAAAACCAGCACCTCGGAAGGTGAGCTGGGCATAGGAGAAACGATCGAGATGGTGGTACCCCGAACCGAGGCATTGTCACGGTACAAAATAATACTGTGATCCAAGCGAAGCCGGCCGATTTGTTCAGAATCAAGCGGTAGGTTTTGCACTTTTTCAATGGCAATCGGATAAGAAAAATTCGATTGAATTTTGGCGAGATACTCTTTTTCTTGCCCAGGGTAATACACCAGATAATCCAGAATGAAAATAGGTAAGGCTTTCATCTGGCGCTCGCCTATTTTATTCACTTTTACATACAGCAAATGCTGAGGATCATCTTTCAGACCAATAATGATATAAGCAATGGAGTTTTCTGCATCATAACGAACGGCTGCTTTACGCTCTTCAATCCGTTTTCTCTCGGTACGCGATAAATCCACCTTAGCCGCATCAACATAATAGATCGGAAGCTCCAGCAAATCGGAAGCATCAGAAATCCAGTCTTTTTTCTGCTGTTCATTCGGCTGTCGGGCAATCCCTTCACTAATGATATAAGAAATACCATCGGTCAACGACTCACGATATTCTTGCGCACGCTGATAATTGATGATTTGTACCAGTAGATAGCCAAATAAGGCAACCAAGGCCACTAAAATCACTAATCCTGCATAAATGCGCAAGAATATACTGTGTTTAAACACGTAGTTGTCCTATAAAATTAGCGAGCGGGCAGAGATTAAAGACCTGTTTCTTTAACGAACAGATAACCTTTACTGCGTACCGTTTTAATACGTTTTGGATTTTCAGGATCATCGCCAATTTTTGGACGGATACGTGAGATACGTACGTCAATTGAACGATCCTGACCGTCATATTCAATACCGCGCAGACGCTCAAAAATGTCTTCACGGGAAAGAATGCGACCCGCATTTGAAGCCAACAACCATAACAGGTCGTATTCCGCGCTGGTAAAGTCAACCAGCTCACCATTCAAGGTCACTGATCGTCCACCATTATCGATCACCAGATCATCAAATTCTATGCGTTGAGCCACTTCATCTTCAGGAGCCTTGTCGGTACGGCGCAGCAAGGCACGAATACGGGCAAGTAATACACGCGGTTGAACCGGTTTTGCGACATAGTCATCTGCCCCCATTTCCAGGCCTAAAACCTGGTCCATGTCTTCAGTACGTGCTGTCAGCATTAAAATTGGCTGATGATAATGTGGACGTACTTCACGACAAATGGTCAAACCATCCGCACCCGGTAACATGACATCAAGTACCACCAAATCTGGCTGTTCAGCGATGATACGGCGGATTGCACGATTACCGTCAGGTTCTACCCCAACTTCCAATCCGTTACGGATAAGGTATTCTTGAGTCAAACGCGCAAGACGTTCATCGTCTTCAACAATTAAAATTTTAGGTAACTTTTCTTCTTGGCTCATAAAATGCCCCTTTATATGGATTAAGCTATCCTTAAAAATCCGTTGGATACGCTTTAATATCTTCAGCAATATACACACGTTTACATTGTAAACAAGATGCTGTTCACCAAACTGATACATCAAAGTAGCATTTTGTTATATTTTTTTTAAACATTGAATTTATTGAATTTTTCATATTCTAGTAATTTTCAGACTATTTATAGAAATATTTAGCTACAAAATGTCTATTTTTTAAACCGCCTGTCTGTTTGCACAGTTTCTGACTAGTTAGTTAGCTTCTTTTAAGTTATCCACAATGTTATCTATAAGCACATTTTTTTAGCTTTGTTATGCTATGCCTTGCCTGATAAGGCTTATAGAAAAATCAATAAAAATAGCAATATTTTTACAGAGATTAATGCATGTACTAAGAAAAATATTTAGCAAAATGTCAATATTGATCTACCCTAAATTTTCCCGTATCTTGTGTTCAATTAATTTTAAAACCACTAGGTCTTGTGTTTATTCCTCAAATACTGTGGCATAAAATTTGCCCGGTTCAAACGGTCCATAAACATAAAAATAGATGACAATGGAGCTATGCTAAATGAGCGTAATCACTTCAACTCCTGGTCAACTTCAGGTGATTAAACGCACCGGTGATGTTGCCACTTTTGACGCAGAAAAAATTTCTGTAGCGATTGGTAAAGCTTTTTTGGCGGTAGAAGGCCAGCAAAGTGCTGACTCTAGCCGTATTCATGATCGTATCGAGCAGCTGACCGAGATGGTAATGAATACGTTTAACCGTCGCTTACCCTCAGGCGGCACCATCCATATTGAAGAAATTCAAGACCAGGTTGAACTTGCGCTGATGCGGACAGGTGAACAAAAAGTAGCTCGTGCGTATGTCATCTACCGCGAACAACGTTCTGAAGCACGTAAGCAGACTGGCGCTCATCATCATCCTACCTTGCAAGTGATTGGTACAAATGGCCAGTTTAAACCGCTTGACCTGGGTGCTTTAGAAGCGCATGTGGCAAAAGCAGCTGAAGGTTTGGAAGGTATTGACGTTAAAGCCATTGTCGATGAAACCGTAAAAAATCTTTATAACGGCGTAAAAGAGTCTGACATCTCAACGACCATGATGATGGCGACGCGTACCCGTATTGAGCAAGAACCTAACTATACGTATGTGACTGCACGTTTACTTCGTGACAACCTGGTTGCTACAGGTCTTGAGTTTTTAGGTCTTTCTACAGAGACCAATGAAGGCGACGCGCTTGAAACTTTCCTGAAAAAAGGGATCGAGCTTGAGCTGCTTTCTCCAGAATTACTTAACTTTGACCTGGCGAAACTGGCTGCAGCGATTCAACCGGAACGTTCAAACCAGTTTACTTACCTAGGTCTGCAAACTTTATTTGACCGTTACTTCATCCATTCAGATGGCGTACGCTTCGAACTTCCGCAATTGTTCTTTATGCGTGTTTCAATGGGTCTATCACTCAATGAAGAAAACCGCGAAGACCGTGCAATCGAGTTCTATAATTTATTGTCTAGCTTTGACTACATGGCTTCGACGCCTACCCTGTTTAACTCGGGTACGCTTCGTCCACAATTGTCGAGCTGCTATTTGACCACGATTGATGATGACCTGTACGACATTTATGGCGCAATGCGTGATAATGCAATGCTGTCTAAATGGGCAGGTGGTTTAGGTAATGACTGGACGCCAGTTCGTGCACTTAACTCATACATCAAAGGTACGAATGGTAAGTCACAAGGTGTCGTTCCATTCCTGAAAGTGGCGAACGATACAGCCGTTGCAGTCAACCAGGGTGGTAAGCGTAAAGGTGCAGTCTGTGCATACTTAGAAACCTGGCACTTGGACATCGAAGAATTCCTGGAACTGCGTAAGAACACCGGTGATGACCGTCGTCGTACCCATGACATGAACACTGCGAACTGGGTTCCTGACCTGTTCATGCAACGTGTGTTTGAAGATGCGGAATGGACGCTGTTCACCCCTTCTGAAACACCGGATCTACATGATTTGACCGGTGCTGAATTCGCTGAGCGTTATGCTTATTACGAAGGGATTGCCAAAGAAACAAACATGTTGCACAAAAAAGTACGTGCGAAAGACTTATGGCGCAAAATGTTGTCTATGTTGTTTGAAACTGGTCACCCGTGGATCACATTCAAAGACGTATGTAACTTGCGTTCACCACAACAACATGTAGGTGTAGTGCATTCATCTAACTTGTGTACAGAAATTACCCTAAACACAAGCAAAGACGAAATTGCGGTATGTAACCTGGGTTCGATTAACCTGGTACAACACGTTCAAGGTGGTGTACTAGATCGTGAAAAATTGGCGCGCACTGTAAAAACAGCAGTTCGTATGCTGGATAACGTGATTGACATCAACTACTACGCTGTTCCACAAGCGAAAAACTCGAACCTGAAACACCGTCCGGTCGGTATGGGTATCATGGGCTTCCAAGATGCTTTATATGAAATGAAACTGGCTTACGGTTCTGATGAAGCTGTAGATTTCGCTGACGAATCTATGGAAGTGATCAGCTACTACGCGATTCAGACTTCTAGCGACTTGGCTGTTGAACGTGGTACTTACGAAACATTTAAAGGATCACTTTGGGATCAAGGTATCTTGCCAATCGATTCTTTAGACATCGTGGCTAAATCACGCCCAGAACGTATGTTTGAAGTAGACCGTACACAACGTTTAGACTGGGACACTTTACGTGCCAAAGTTCAAAAAGACGGTATGCGTAACTCGAACGTAATGGCGATTGCACCTACTGCGACTATTTCGAACATCTGTGGCGTATCTCAATCGATCGAACCGACTTTCCAAAACCTATATGTGAAATCAAACCTTTCTGGTGAATTCACAGTGATCAACCCGTACCTGGTACGTGCGTTAAAAGATCGCGGTCTTTGGGATTCAGTGATGGTCAACGACCTGAAACACTTTGAAGGTTCGGTACAAAAGATTTCGCGTATTCCTGAAGAGCTTAAAGCGATTTTCGCAACTGCGTTTGAAGTTGAGCCACGCTGGATTGTGGATGCTGCATCACGCCGTCAAAAATGGATTGATCAGGCTCAGTCTCTTAACCTTTACATCTCTGGTGCAAACGGTAAGAAACTTGACCTGACCTATAAAATGGCTTGGTTACGTGGTCTTAAGACGACTTATTACCTCCGTGCATTGGGTGCAACTTCTGCCGAGAAATCGACCATTAATACTGGTGCATTAAACGCAGTTAAACCTGCCACTGTTGCAGCGCCAGTTACCGCTGCAGTAGCGCCTGAAGTGAAAGCTGAAGCAGCTGTTGAAGATGATTTTGCTCAAGCAGCACCAGTGCCAATGGCATGTTCAATTGACAACCCTGATTGTGAGGCTTGTCAATAATCACTGATTAAAAGTAATTTATCCGTCGAGCTAATTAATTTAATGAATTAATTAGCTCTGAAAATAGCCAATTTGGCTATCAAGGATGTTGTTAATAGTCAGAGATAGCCAAATCGCCAAAATTAACGGTGATTAAATGGACAGCTTTATAATCATATGTGTTTTAGGATTAATAGCTTTTTTAGCAACGTTGTATGCAGTGAAGTTAAAATTTTCATTTAAAGCAAATAGAGATAATTCGCAAAATATGAAAATTATAAATAACATCACTAACCATAATTACTATGGTAATCACGACAAAAAATTCTAAATCACATTAAACACACAAAGGAAAACACCATGCTCCATATGACTCATAACTACATGTTAGGACTTGCAGTACTGGTGTTTGCCTTTATTTTCTTTTACACGCCTATGGTTTATGCGTTTTTAGCCATTCGCAAACAGCAGCGTAATCAAAATAAGTCGTGAGGATATCTGTCCTATCGAACAAGATTAGAGCAGTAGTCGGCAAAACTTAATTTTGCTTACACAATTTAAGCGTATAGTAGACATCTTCGTTTGTGAGATGTCAGATAACGGATATAAGCAACGAAGAGAGAATTGATATGTCTATCCTAAGTTGGGACGATTTCGAAGATGATTCGCAAAAACCGGCTGCACCTGAACACAAGTCTGCGTCCGTCGAACCGCAAAAAGCGGCTCATACACAGGTGGTATCTGATGCACACAACGCACCGTCGCATGTGGCAACTGCACAACCCCTTAGAGCCACTCAAAACCGAGGATCAAATCCAACCGATTCATTGGCAAGAGCATCTTCTTCCCTAGAGAACCTTGATGTTGCTCCAGGTCTGGAAGAGCTTGAAATGGGCGCGCAGCGTGTACAGGTTGATGATAAAGCCATGATCAACTGTCGTGCTGACTTAAACCAGCTAGTACCGTTCAAATACGAATGGGCTTGGCAAAAATATCTGGACGGTTGTGCCAACCACTGGATGCCACAAGAAGTCAACATGAACCACGACATCGCACTTTGGAAGTCTGAAAATGGCTTAACCGAAGATGAGCGTACTATTGTCATGCGTTCGCTTGGTTTCTTCTCGACTGCGGACTCATTGGTAGCAAATAACCTGGTACTGGCGATTTACCGTCACATTACCAACCCTGAATGCCGTCAGTACATCTTGCGTCAGGCATTTGAAGAAGCGATTCACACTCACGCTTACCAATACTGTATCGAATCTTTGGGTATGGATGAAGGCGAAGTCTTCAACATGTACCGCGAAGTTCCATCAGTAGCACGTAAAGCGGCGTGGGGCTTGAAATATACCCAGTCTTTAACTGATCCTACTTTTAAAACCGGTACACCTGAAAACGACCAAATCTTGCTTCGCAACCTGATCGCGTTCTACTGTGTACTTGAAGGTATCTTCTTCTACTGTGGGTTCAGCCAAATCTTGTCTATGGGCCGCCGTAACAAGATGAATGGCGTTGCCGAGCAATTCCAGTACATCTTGCGGGATGAGTCTATGCATCTGAACTTCGGTATCGACATGATCAACCAGATCAAGATCGAAAACCCAGGTTTATGGACGACTGAATTCCAGGAAGAAATCATCCAGATGATTCTTGAAGGCACCATGCTTGAAATCGAATACGCACGTGACACCATGCCACGCGGTGTACTTGGCATGAATGCTGCGATGATGGAAGAATACCTGAAGTTCATCTGTAACCGTCGTTTAGCGCAACTTGGTTTGCCTGAACAGTTCGCTGGCGTGAATAACCCATTCCAGTGGATGTCGGAAATGATGGACTTGCGTAAAGAGAAAAACTTCTTTGAAACGCGTGTAACGGATTATCAGACTGGCGGTGCTTTAAGCTGGTAAGAAATATAAAAAGCGGAGTCATTAGGTTCCGCTTTTTTTATACGAATAAAAATAATGGTGAATAAAAATGAGTAAAGGTAAAAATCAACATGTCGCCCCACATTCTAATGGATGGGCTGTTAAAGGTGCCGGCTATAGCAAAGCAACTAAAGTAACATCTACCCAAGCTGAAGCAATTAAAATTGCTGAAAGCATTGCTCGTAATCAAGGGTCTGACACAAAAATTCATGGTACAAATGGACAAATACGTTCCGGTAACAGTTATGGTAATGATCCTTATCCACCGAAAGATACAAAATAATCCGATTCTAGATCCCGCTTCAATAGTGGGATTTTTTATCAAAAGATAAATATATTATAAAAAACAATATAAATACATAGACTTAATAATAATTAATTAGTTTAATTTTTAAACCATTCTGCTATGATGATACTAAATTTATAACGCATACTACAAAAATAGAGGCTAATAATGAAAGGAACAATTCTGGATTTTTCAATCCAAAGCAATACAGGCATTATCAGTGGTGATGACCAGAACCGCTATAATTTTACTGGTGCGGAATGGCGAGGACAGCGCCCGCCTTCACCTGGTGAACATGTCGATTTTGCGGTTGACAATGCCGGTAATGCCTCGCAGATCTATATTGCCCTCAACCGCAACAGCACCGTTCAGAACCTGTCTGAACAACTGGATAGAATTTCAAACCAGAATCAATCTGAAGAACAATTTAATATGATTGACTGGTTTGTAAAATGTCTGAAAAATTATGTCACCTTTGATGGACGTGCACGCCGTAAGGAATTCTGGTTCTTTATGTTGGTTTCTTTCATTTTGGGCATTATCGTACAAATTATTGATGCAATACTCGGTACCGACAAAATGCTGAATGGACTATTAAATTTGGCATTATTCCTGCCAAGTCTCGCCGTAAGTGCCCGTCGTTTACATGACACAAATCGATCGGGTTGGTGGCAACTTCTTGTGCTGACCATTATTGGTATTATTCCTCTCATTATCTGGTGGGCTTCAGATACAAAACGGGAAAACAATCAGTGGGGACAACCCGCTAAATAAAGCAGATCAAAAAGGGCGATATCGCCCTTTTCTCTTATCTGAAATTCATCAACCATATTTTCGGGCAAAATCTTCATCTGAAGTACACAAATAAATAATGAACTCAATAAAAGCGACAAGCGCAGGAATAAAGGTCCAGCAGAAAATCAGATAAACAATGCCCCAGCCAATTTGCCCCAAATAAAATTTATGAATACCAAAGCCACCCAGGAAAAAAGCTAAACCTGCAGCCACAATCCTGTTTTTCTCGCCCACCTGATTGGTAAATGCAGAGGCTGAACTCAGGACATAAATGTCGTTGGCCTGACCGCTTCCATCCACAGTAAAATCGACTTTCTGCCCCCGGGCAGGTGAAATCTGCCCACGCCAGCTTGCCCCAGTAAAGTGATAGCGGTTCTGGTCATCACCACTAATCACCCCACTATTACTTTGAATAGAAAAATCCAATATCTGACCTTTCATATATTTCCTTGTTTTTCTTTATATTCACTTTGAATAGTAAGTGCATTTGATTGAATTTAAAATAATTATCAACTCATCCCTTATGCTAAAAATATGCAAAAGCCCCAGACTTTGCTCGCCTGGGTCATGGATGCATAATTTCATCTATTAAAAATACTTATCGCAATTCGATCTGATTGATTTGTTCAAGGCTCTGCACTGCAGCAGAAAAGTCCAAGGTACTGGCCTGCTCTTTTTGAATTCGGGCAAATTGATTTTGGATTAACTGTGTGCTCGGAAGCTGTAACGATTGTTCCTGAATGAGATCAATCGCAATACCAATGTCTTTCTGCAACAAGTCTAAAGCAAAGGTTTTATCAAAACTGCGATTCAGCACCCGCTGTGCCATAATATTTTCCGACATGCTGCTTTTACCGCTGGAATGATTGATACAGTTCAAAGCTGCAGATAAATTAACGCCTTTCGACTTTAGCACGGTTAAGCCTTCAGCCAAAGCCCACAAATGCGTTGCCATTAAGGTATTGTTAATGGCTTTGACCGCAAAGCCCGAACCACTCTCTCCTACATATTCAATCAGACTCGAAAAGGCGGCAATGATGGGTTTAGCTTTTTCAAATGCATCGACATCACCGCCTACCATAACAGTTAAAGTGCCTTTTTCCGCACCGATGGTTTGCCCTGAAACCGGTGCATCCAGATATGCAACACCGAGTTTTTTCAAGCTTTGCATTAAATTCTGCGCCGATTGTGGCACACCACTGGTGCAATCTATCCAGATACTGCCGGACTTGGGAGGATGTGCTGCAATCAACTGCTCAACATCGGCACTGGTCGGCAAACAGGAGAAAATAAAATCGGCCTGCACCGCCTTTTCAATCTTTACGGATTGGGTTTGAAAAGTTTCGGCATGTTGATCCGCCTTGGATCCGGTCCTATTCCAGACCCAGACTTCATGTCCCAGTTGAGGAAGGTGGGAGGCCATATGCCATCCCATTGCCCCTAGTCCAATAAATGCAATTGTATGGCTCAAAATATACTCCTATTGGTTAACCACAGGTGTTACTGAATTTTCGCTATCGAGGCTGACTGAACCTTGTTTTTCTTCGCCACGACTCAAAAACAGGTTCAGCACAATCGCCGCCAAAGTGGCTGTACCAATACCGCCCAAATCAAATGAACCGATATGCAGACTAAAGTTCCCTGCACCCATAATCAGGCTGACGGCTGCAATAATTAAGCTGCTGTTTTTGGTGAAATCGATTTTGTTATCGACCCAGATTTTGGCACCGGCTACGGTAATCAGGCCAAACACCACAATTGATGCACCACCCAGCAATGCCACAGGAATAGTACTGATTACCGCACCAAACTTTGGTGACAAACCCAGCAAAATGGCAAACAGTCCCGCCACCACAAAAATAGTGGTTGAGTAAACTTTAGTGACGGCCATGACGCCAATATTTTCCGCATAAGTGGTCATGCCTGTGCCACCCACCGAAGCCGACATGGTGGTACATACCCCATCTGCAAAAAATGCACGGCCCATATACGGTGACAGGTTTTTACCAGTCATAGCTGAAACGGCTTTAAAGTGTCCCAGATTTTCCGCGACCAGAATAATGGCAACAGGTGCAATCAATAACATCGCATTGGCGTTAAAGACCGGTGTTTGGAAAGTTGGCAGACCAAACCAAGCAGCATTGGAAATGATGGAGAAATCAATCGGCTTGCCCAAACCCATGACATTGGCCAGCAGGAAATACACCAGATAAGAACTGCACAAACCAATCAACAATAGCAGACGGCGCACCATACCGCGGGTAAACACGGCGACAACACTAATGCAGATAATAGTGACCACAGCCATCCAGGTATCAAAACTATTGGTGGACACGCTCTTGATGGTAACTGGCGCCAAATTCAGACCAATAATCATCACAATTGCACCGGTCACAATCGGTGGCATCAGCTTTTCAATCCAGCCGGTTCCGGTTTTCATCACAATCAGGCCTATCGCCGCATAAACCAACCCACAAGCCATGGTTCCACCCAGTGCCAATCCGATATTCGGATTGGCACCTGCACCCGCATAGCCTGTTGCCGCAGCCACTGCGCCAATAAACGCAAAACTTGATCCCAGATAACTCGGCATCCGTCCGCCGGTCATCAGGAAAAATAAAATGGTGCCAATCCCGGTAATAAAGATCGTCAGATTTGGATCGAAGCCCATCAGCAAAGGTGCGAGCACTGTTGCGCCAAACATTGCAAAAGCATGTTGCAAACCCAAAACCATACTTTTGCCAGCAGGCAAATATTCATCGACCTGTACAGGCATTACATCTAGATTGCCTTGATAAGGCTTAAATTTCGGAAACCATGATTCTTCTTTTTGCATGGGTTTCCCCTCCCCTTAAATTAGGAATATTGAATCAATTCATTGGTTGCGGCTCACAATAACTACGGTTGAAATACATTAATGCATTACCGCCCTGATTCTGTTTCATGGCCTTGACCTGACAAATCAGAACGTCGTGACTACCTACCAACATGCTCTGCACCACTTCACAGTCAAATGAAACCAAGGCATCTTCTAAAACTGGTGCCTGTGTGATTAGGGTTGACCATATTCCACGCAAGAATCGTTCCGCCATAGGTGTTTTGCCACCAAAAGCATTGGATAAGTCTTTTTGATGAGCCGCTAAGGTATTTACACAAAGTACCTGATTACGCTTAAAAGTTTCAAATACAGATGCGGAACGGTTCAAACAGACCAGTAATGTCGGTGGAGTATCAGTGACACTACATACAGCCGAAGCGGTAAACCCTGCCTGACCTGCTGCACCATCGGTGGTAATCACATTCACAGCGGCACCCAAATTACTCATGCCTTGTCTAAAAGTTGCCTGATCAATTTCTGTATCTGCTTCATCATCAGCCATTTTAAAACTTTGGGCATGTTGTAATAAATCTTTTCCAGATGGAACGGACATCAGTTTACTGTTCATCACCTTCTCCATCACTGAAATCCGCTATTGATCATACAATGCAAATTTCAGTGTTGCTGTTTTTAATTACCCAATCAGCTTGATGCTTGAGTAGAAAAATAAGTAATTTATACATGGGCAACCGAAGCGATTTCCACCAGCGCATCGGGTTTGACCAGTCCTGTTTGTACGCAGTAACGTGCAGGTTTATCCCCCGGAAAATATTCGGCATACACGCTATTGATTGCCGCATAATCCGCCCAATCCTTGACGAATACATGATTAAAGGTTACGTCATCCATTGTGCCACCGGCCGTTTCAATCACTTTCTTGATGGTTTCCAGAATATGACGGGTCTGTGCTGCCGCATCGCCGACATGCACCACATTGTTATGTTCATCAAACGCTAAAGTGCCGGAAACGTACACAATATTGTCTGCTTTGGTTGCCGGTACATACGGTGCCAATGGTTTGCCTGTCCCTGCAGGTAAAATAATGTCTTTAGGCATGTGTTTTCCCCTATAACGACTTAAGCTGATTTTTCTAAGAGGTGTGATTTGAATTGAAATGTTTCGACAAAATTCTGTGTATCAGACACCCAACCGAAGAAGGTTTTAATGTTATACAGACTGGCTGCATGCGCTTCCGCTGGACCGGCCTGATAACAGGCATCTGCCAGCGCCACGCCGAAATATTCCAGAAAAAAGCCGTCTCTTAAGGTCGATTCGACACAAACATTGGTGGCAATGCCGACAAACACCAGATTACGAATCCCTTTACTACGTAACATGCTGTCCAGAGCAGTATTGAAGAAACCGCTATAACGGGGTTTTTCAATCACGATGTCTTGCGCCAAAGGTTGCAGCTCATCAATCAGCTCAAAATCCCAACTGCCTTTGGCCAGTAATTTTCCCTGTAATTCAGGATACTTACGCATGGTTTTTAAGGCATTGGATTTATGAAAATTGGGCGAATTGATCCCGCCAGCTTCCACATACTGATCATCCCAACCATTTTTGAAATAAATCACCTGAATGCCTGCGGCATGCGCCATATCCACTGCATTTTTAATATTCTCCACCACCGGCTTGGTTTTAGACACATCAAAACCAGCCAGATCCAGATAGCCCCCTTTGGAGGTATAGGCATTCTGCATGTCAATTACAATCAGTGCGGTTTGCTCGGCTGAAAGCTGGATCGCTTCCGGTTCAGCCTTTAACACTTTTCCTGTTCCGACAGCTTGGGTAAAGCCTGTACAAACCACATATTCTAAAGATTCATTTGTATTCATGCTGACTTCTCCAAGGCTGTGGCTGGAGCGGTTACACCTTCGACCACAACATGTTCACGACATTTCATTAACGGTTGAATTCTTTGACCAAAATCCTCTACTCCTTGAATAAAATCATCAAAAGTTAACAGGATGCCTTCGGTGCCTTTAATTTCACCAATTTCATCCAGCATTTTCGCGACATTTTCAAAAGAACCGACAATGGTGCCCATATTGATATTGACTGGAGATACACTAGAAGCCATTTGGCGAATATTGGTATCAGCACCGGATTTGGTATCCTGACTGCCTTGATTCATCAGCCAGTTAATGGCTTCTACATCTGCTCCCTCGTTATAGCTTTGCCATTTGGCAAAAGCTTCTGCATCGGTTTCTGCAGCAATCAGCATAAACAGCACATAAGTTTGCACATCACGCCCGGTCTTGTCGGTTTGTGCTTTTAAGCGGTCATTGATGTCTGCATAGGCAGTCGGGGTATTTAAACCTTTCCCAAAAACAAAATTGTAGTCTGCATATTTGGCCGAAAATGCCAGACCTGTATCCGACTGTCCGGCACAGATAATTTTCATATCGGCTTGCGGTCGCGGGCTGACCCGGCAATCTTCCATTTGAAAATGCTCACCCTTAAAGTCTGATTTTCCAGTCGCCCACAGTTCACGTAAAATTTCTACATACTCAGACAGATAATCATAACGCTTGGCAAAGTATTCATCTCCGGGCCACATGCCCATTTGTTGATATTCAGGGGCTTGCCATCCCGTCACCACATTTAAACCAAAACGGCCATTGGAAATGGAGTCAATGGTAGATGCCATACGAGCCACTATAGCCGGCGGCATTACCAAAGTTGCCGCTGTTGCATAAATTTTAATTTTACTGGTTACTGCCGCCAGACCGGCCATTAAGGTAAAGGTTTCGAGGTTATGATCCCAAAATTCTGTTTTCCCACCAAAGCCACGCAACTTGATCATGGAAAGTGCAAAGTCGAATCCATAATGTTCTGCACGCTCTACAATCTGTTTGTTCATTTCAAAAGTCGGTTTATATTGTGGTGCATTTTCCGAGAGCAGCCAGCCATTATTCCCGATTGGACAAAAGACGCCTATTTTCATTTTCGATACCTCTTTTTTACCATTTGGTTATAAATACACTTCAGGCAATCAACCTTATTTTTATAACAAGTATTTAGCAAATGCATTAATTATCAAATATTTGTAATTATTTTATTTTAACAAACAGTAAAACATACAATCAAACAAATGCACCTTTATTAGCCACCATGGCTCCAAAAAAATGCACGGTTTGAAAAAACCGTCAAATTCAATTTGCCTTATATTCAAGCTGTCTTTAATAAAATGGATAAAAAAACCGTGATTTTAAACAATCACGGCGAGCTAGGAGGATAAGAAATTATCGAGAAATCCGTTGCTAATTTTATTAACAAGCCAGTTTCATTTACTCAAGACGTTACTTGCAAAAAGTGTTTATGCAAAAATTCAAGCATGGTTTTGTTCAGTAAGTCAGGTTCTATTTGCGTGGAAGCATGAGCTCCGGTTGCAAGAATACTTAAAGATCCATGTCCAAGCCGCTGCTTTAAATCACTCGATTTGTGTACAGGAACCAAAAAGTCATCCTGATTGGCAATCAAATGCAACTGACTGTGTTGCAAGGCCTGTATATGCTGCTCATTAATTTTAAATTGCTGTGCTGCCTGAATTCGCTTGAGTACATTTTGCGGCGGCGGAAAATCCGCGAGTTGAATATCCTCCAAAGTCTTTAAATGCTGATGATGTTTTGAAATCCAGCTCGGTGGATATAAAAACAGTCCCTGCGCCCTGACATAAGCATCAGAACCCGCTGACTTTAATAGAAGAGTCCGTGCTTCAAAGCATTTTTGCGTATGTGGGTCGAGTTCGTCCCAGCAATTGATACAGGTCAGGCTGAGCACTCTCAGCTCAGATGAATTGAGCAATAACGCTAGCTCTGCACCAATAAAACTGCCAATTGCATGTCCCACAAAATGAAAATGCCGAATTTTTTCTTGCCTGATAATTTGCAGTAACTGCTGGGCCAGATGGATAATGTTGTAATCATCAGGCAAAATTGCTGAATCCGCATGACAGCCCTCCTGATCATACGTCAAAATATGAAAATATCGCGTGAATGCATCAATTTGAGGGCGCCAGAAACTGCCATGCCCGCCCAAACCGGAAGAAAAAATTAAAAAATCGGCGGCTGAATTTTCTGTGCACAAATGAATTTTATAGTTCATTTTTTACCATTTATTCAAATAATTTAAAAAATAAACAGCAAGTTTTATGCCTGAAAAATCACATCAATTCAGCCTGTCTGATTCTTGGAAACCTTGGCTTGCAAGGCTCATAGAAAAAGTAAAATTTTATGCAAAATAAACAAAAGAATAATTTGGCTCTAAACACTGAATAACAGGATTTACTTTCATACTCAAATCTACAACAAAAATAGATAAACCCAAGAAAACTCAAACACTTAAAATAGATAAACACAAAAATAGATACCAGAAAATAACTTGCTAAAACAAGGATTAAGAATTTAAACACAACTTAATTGGAGGAAAATTTATAGCATTCATAATGCAACACCTGTTTCCCCATACAGCAGTCATTATGAAAAAAATAGCCATCATGGCCCTATCTCTACTTTGCTTGAAAGGTGATGATGAATGGACATACCTACTGAATATCCGCTATTTCAATGCCATTATCTGCCCCGTTATTTAATTGGGTTAATCTTTATTCCTGCTATATTTATTGTTTTAGCGCAGCACTCGCTCAGTAACTTCAATATGATTAAAGATTTCAGTAGCCTGATTCAATACTTATTGCATCAATCCATGCCGGGTTGGTTGATGCTGGCACTCTTCATCATGCTGACATTGATTGCAATCAATATGAAATTGGTCATCACCCGCCAAAGCATATCCATACAAAGTTTTGGCATAAAGTTAAGCAATCTGGTACAGCGCAACAGGCTTTTAAAGACCCAGCTTTATTCCTCTCACAGCTCAAGGTATCGCACATATAAGCCCTTCGCAGCAAAAGCATTCAGCCAAGAACAACAGTGGAAAGTGAGTAGTCTCGGCTTTATTTTAAAACCTGAATTTCGCAAGCAATATAAAATGACACATATTGATCTTAATATGTTCGATAAAGACAACCGAAAAAAACTGATTCAGATTTTGGCGCAACACTATGATTTAGACCCTAAATTTTTTTTAGGTAGAGCACAACTTGCCAGACAGAAATTACAGCACAAGCTTCGATAAAAAAGCGCTCTCGGCGCTCTTTTATCAGGTTCTACTTAAGTCGGGATACGCAGTACCTGCCCGGGAAAAATATCATCAGCATCTTTTAACAAGGGACGGTTAACCTCAAATATTTTGTTGTATCGATTGGCGTCACCATAATATTCTTTTGAAATCTTGGACAAGGTATCACCCGATTTAACTGTATAGAATTTACTTTCCGGAGCAGGTGTTACCACGGTCATTTGGTCATCTACTTTAGCCACATGATCGACATTCCCTACAGCCAGGACAATTTTTTCGCGGTCGGCCTGATTTTGTACCTGCCCTTTAATGGTCGCCAGATCGCTGCTGCTGTTATAACTCACCGATAAACCGGTCACTGGCAAGCCTAAAGCTTTAATATGCCCCAGAAGCTTGTTTGCGATTTCTTGTGCAGAAGGTTCTGCTGGAGGAGTTGAAGCGACCGGAGCTGGCTGAGGTTCTGCTGGTGCCGTATTTTTTTTACCAATACCTTTTACAAAATCAAAAAGACCCATCGTATTTCTCCATCATTATTATTTATGCAATTTGAAATAGCGTCTTTTTTTATACATAAAATTAATTCAAAGAAAGGTTGTCTTTGGTCCAGCAACAGTAAAGATATGTAATTATCATTTTGATGAGTAAATAAAAAAGCCACCTAAAGGTGGCTTTTTTATATTCAGCAGAGCTGAAACAACAATTAACCTAGTTTCTTAGAAACATAGTCAATAGCTGATTGAACAGTTGTGATTTCGTTAGAATCTTCATCAGGGATAGTGATGTCAAAATCATTTTCGAAAGACATAACAAGCTCAACTAAGTCCAAAGAGTCAGCACCTAAGTCATCCATAAAAGATGCTTCGTTTTTGATTTCTTCAGCTTTAAGACCAAGTTGTTCTGCAACCGCTTGTTTGATACGTAGTTCGATATCGCTCACAGGAATTCTCCTCATTGCTTGTGGCGTTTTTAATGCCGTTAGTTTAATTGAATATCTTATTTTTGCAAAGTTTATACTTGAGCTTAGCTCATGTATAAACCGCCATTTACATGTAAAACAGTACCAGTGATATAGCTTGCTTTATCGCTTGCTAAAAAACTCACGGCATTTGCGATATCTTGTGGATCACCTAAACGGTTTAATGCCACTTGATCACTCATTTTTTTACGAATGTCTTCGCTTAATTGATCCGTCATTTCTGTTGCAATAAAGCCAGGTGCCACAGCATTCACGGTAATTTGGCGGCTGCCCATTTCTTTTGCAAGACTTCGACCAAACGCTTCGATGCCTGCTTTGGCAGCAGAATAGTTGGCCTGCCCCGGGTTTGCAAAGTGTGCTACAACAGAACTGATATTAATAATGCGGCCAAAACGTGCTTTAGTCATGCCCTTTAAGACACGCTTAGACAGACGGTATACTGCCTTCAAATGAATATTGAGAATATCGTCCCAATCATCTTCAGACATACGCAGTAACAAATTATCTTTGGTAATGCCAGCATTATTCACTAATACAAGAACTGGACCATATTTTTGTTCAATATCTGTAACTAGTGCATCAATGGCTGCCGCATCACGTACATCCAGTACTGCACCCGCACCATTTTCAGCAAAACTTGCAGATAATTTTTCTGCGCCCGCTTCTGAAGTGGCGGTTCCCACTACAAAATAACCGTCTTGAATCAATTGCTGAGCGATGGCTGCACCAATCCCTCTGCTCGCGCCTGTCACTAATGCGACTTTGCGTTCCTGTGTCATGCAATTTTTCCTTCAGCCACTAAAATGGCGTTTAGCGCATCTTCCATACGACTGTTACTGTCGACTGGGAATGCTTTTTCGATATTTGGTAAACGCTTCGCAAGATTAGCCAATACATTACCTGGACCACATTCAACCACATACTGCACTCCTTGATCTTGAAGGAACTGCATGGTCTTGGTCCATTGCACAGATTGATACAATTGTGCAGTCAATGCCTGACGTAATCCTGCTACATCTGTCGCGATTTCCGCGTTGACATTTTGTATTACAGGAAGGCTAGGCAGCTCAATGGCAGTATGTTCCAAAGCTTGTGCAAATTTGTCAGCAGCGGGTTTCATCAGTGAACAGTGCGATGGAACAGAAACAGGTAAAGCAATGGCTTTACCGCCATTTTCTTTTGCCAGCTCCATAACCGCTTCGACCAGGGTCTTATCACCTGCAATCACCACTTGGCCCTGAGCATTATAGTTGGCAGCTTCTACTGAACCACGCCCATGAATATTGACCTGCTCGCATAGTTCAATCACTTTGGCATCATCCAGACCCAGAATAGCCGCCATTGCACCTTGACCCTGCGGTACTGCATCTTGCATCAATTTGCCACGCAAATTCACCAGCTTAACCGCATCACCCAGTGACATCGCTCCGGCAGCAACCAATGCGCTGTATTCACCCAGTGAGTGTCCTGCAAGATATTTTGGCGCCACTCCACCCAACTCTAGCCACACACGCCAAAGTGCAATACTTGCGGTGAGCAGTACAGGCTGGGTAAATTCAGTCTGATTTAAACCTTCGCCGCTTTGTGCAATGTGCCAGAGATCAAAACCCACGGCTGCCGATGCTTCTGCAAAAGTTTCTGTCACGCTACTAAACTGTTCAGCCAATTCTGCGAGCATACCGACTTTTTGTGAGCCTTGACCCGGAAATACAAATGCTGTTTTCGTTGCTTGAGCAACTTGCTCGAGTTGTTTAGCAGACATAAAAAAATCCTGTAATGAAGTGATATTGTTATTCAACAATCGGTTAAATAACCAACATACACTTATGTAAGCTTATTTACGGAACGGAATTTAACACTTAATTTTTGTTTTGGTAATTGCCAAATACAACAAAAAGACGCCATAAAAAAAGGGAGCTTAACGCTCCCATTTTTTCTACTAAGCTTGACGCTTAATACATCATCAATTATTCAGCAGATGCTTTAGCGAATAATTGGCGACCACGGTAGATACCATCTTTAGATACGTGGTGACGACGGTGAGTCTCGCCAGTAGCTTGGTCTACAGTTAATGCATTCTCGGTTAAAGCGTCATGTGAACGGCGCATGTCACGGCGAGAGCGACTTTTACGGTTTTGCTGAACGGCCATGATGGCTCCTTACAAAGATCGAAAAAATGGATCAGAACAAATTCAGTTGTCTTATACTTAACAGTATAACACAAAAATTAGTTAAGTTTACCCTTCAAACTTGCCAAAACACCAAACGGGTTATCCCGTTTTTCTTCGACAATGTCATCAATGGCAGGTTGATGCTTATGCTCACAAACGTCATGCTTAGGAGACAAAGGCAACAACAATAACAATTCATCTTCTATCAGAGAAAGTAAATCAGCCGTCGCAGGCGCATCATAGCTGCCTTTTGTCGTTGCTTCACTCTCACCTAAGACGATGAAATCAGCATCCTCATCCAAGCGCTCTATCAGTGATTCATCATCCACAAGCGCTAAATGAAAGTCTGAAACGAGAGAAATTTCAACAGGATTCAGACAACGCTGACATTCCATTGGTACTTTCGTTTCAACATGACCATCTAACCATACGATACGATGATACGCATCCATTGATAGCTTACAGTCTATGTTAATCAATTGATCATCAATTGATCCAACAGCTTCACGGGAAATACGAACAAAGCGAGACAATGGCAGTGTACCTGACCATGTAAAGCCCTGTTCAGCCCATTTAAACGGCTCAATCTGTGCCGGAAAGGTATTTGCTGACATAATTAAGGCGGCAATTCTACAAATTCATCGGTACTCTGTCAAAGATTAAGATACAATTTTGTACTTATTTAGACAGATCAATTGGGTAATACAAGTCATGCATCAGTTGCAGCCGCAACCTGAAGTCACCACTTCATTACAGTTAACTACTTATTCAACCTCAAGTTCTGCTGTTTCTATCGACCCTGTGCAACGCTCACCCTGGGCCAGTTTGCAAACTGAAGTTCAACAAGTTGATTGGCTTATACTACACTTTAATCACTGGTTTTCCCACTTAAATGTGTGTTTGGTCAAAGGCGATTTTGAACCTGAATATTTTCCGGCAACCGAAGATGCGCCTGCCCGCATTCAATTTGCCCATGGTTTCTTTAATAGTGCCTTGCATGAAATCAGTCACTGGACTATTGCGGGTGAGCAAAGACGCTTGCTCCCCGACCTGGGTTACTGGTATGCCCCAGATGGTCGCACAGCAGAACAGCAGGCTTTATTTGAGCAGGTCGAAATCAAGCCTCAAGCGATTGAATGGATGTTTGCACAAGCTTTTGGTCGTAAATTCCGTGTATCTCTGGATAACCTGACCGGTGACGGCGGTGACGGCAGCACCTTTAAAGATAATGTCTTTGCTCAAGTACAACGTTATTTTTCCGGTGAAGCCAAGTTGCCGCATGATGCTGCACATTTTATTGCCTGTATCTGTGCCTGTACCCGGGGTGGCAAAACATTACAAAGTGACGAGTTTCAACGTGACATGCTGGATTAATTTACACAAAATCATCAAAGCCTGATTGCAAGACTTTGTAAATTCAACAGATAATGACTAATAGCAAGTCAGGGGAGAATAAATATGCTGCATTTAAGAATACATCCTGATAATCCTCAACCACGTTTGATCAGCCAAGCGGTAGAACGTATTCGTGCCGGTGATGTGGTTGTTTACCCGACCGATGCTGCCTATGCCATTGGGTGCCAGATCGGAAATAAAAATGCCATGGAACGCATTGCCCAGATTCGTGGTCTCGGTCCAAAGCATCAATATGCCATTCTTTGTTGTGACCTGTCTGATATTGCGACCTATGCCAAAGTCGACAATGCCATGTATCGTCTGCTAAAAAACAATACACCGGCAATCACCACTTTTATTCTGCCGGCAACCAGTGAAGTCCCTAAACGACTGATGCATCCAAAAAAGAAAACCATTGGTTTGCGCGTACCAAGCAACCGTGTGTGCCAAATGTTGCTTAAGGAATTGGGTGAGCCATTGTTAACCAGCACCCTGATTCTTCCCGGTCAGGATGAACCTTTAGATGACCCTTATGACATTGAGCAACAGCTGGAAAAGCGTATTGATGTATTTATTGATAGCGGATTCGGCACCTTAAGCACCACCAGTGTTGTAGATTTATCCGGTGACAATCCTGAAGTGATCCGTCGCGGTATGGGTGATGTCAGCGCGTTTGAATAAGCACGGTTAAGATTAAAGGGAATGTTCAGGATCAAGGAGTAGTGCGAGAATGGATCTGTTTTATGTGCTGCTCAACTATCATGATTTTGAGGTAAATAGCCGCATTTATGCGGAAATGCCCTGGACACTTGAGTCTAAAGTGAAAATTATGAAGGCAGATGCTGAGCAAACCCCTTCTGCGATAATCGACAACACCTATGCATTTTTCCTGGAAGTTGTCGTTATTCAAAAATTATCCAGCCTCGATCAAACTCAAAATTTATGCATCCGAGACAGTGCGCAACGAATCATCGAATTCGCGCTCAAGTTATCGACATCCACCGCAACAGATCATTAAGCACAGTAAAGTTAAAGAACATCACGCAAGCGCATTTTTTGTTGCCCATTCTGATCAAAATTATCTGCCCTTAACCAGGCCAGATAGGCTTTTTCCAGCTCAGGCCACTCTTGATCCAGAATTGAAAACCAGGCGGTATTGCGGTTACGACCTTTGGCAATACGGTCTTGGCGAAAAGTGCCTTCATAATGAAAGCCAAAGCGCAAGGCTGCGCGTTTAGAGGGCAGATTTAAGTCATCACACTTCCATTCCACACGGCGAAAACCCTGCTCAAAACACGCCTTTAATAATAAATAGATGACTTCTGTCGATGCTGTAGACTGTTTCAGTTGATGTGAAAAATAAACATTGCCGATTTCAATAACCTGATCGGCGGAACGCTGGTTCAGCAAGCCTACCCATCCTACAATTGCATGATTGGCTTCTACCAGATAATGAACTGAATTTTTGAAATTAAAGTTATTTTCAAGAGCAGTTTGCAATTCCGCTGCATTTTCAAAACCCGAATAAGGTAAATAAGTCCAGCAGCTGCGATCTATTTCACCATTTACACATTGCCAAACTTGCTTCAGCTGATCTTCACTCATGGTTGCTGAAGATAAGACATGCAGGGTGGCATATTTACCATAAAGGGTATCGGCTAAAAAATGGGTCGGCAAAGGATGAGATACGGGAACTCCAATAAACTGCCCATATTCATTTTCTTGTACTTTTTCATGATCTTTCATGACATCGGGGATCTCTTTTTTATTGGCATTCATATTGCCGAAAAATTTTGCTTTATTCTATATTCAGAATCTTCTTTTATTCTATTCACAATATGAGGCCTAATGCTATGCCCCATTTTTTCATACAAATCCAAAATCCAATCGGTTCGGTCAAAAAAATTAAAACCATACTCCCCTATGCATTTCACCTCATCAAGCCAGTTAAAAACCTTACTGAATTTCAGGTTTTTTTGTATTTGTTGACTTAACTAATTTATTTGAAGTCAAATTTCCATTACACTAGCACTTACTAATTTACGTGCTTTTTCTTTCGATGCGAGATCGAGGCAAAAGCATCATCCTGCATGCCTTTGAAAATTCGCGTGGCCTAAAACTGCAATGAATCAACCTATCCATAATCCTATGGAGCCAAGCTCACATATCCGTGTTATGGATGAGTGGCAAGATACGATTCCAGAGGATTTATATATTCCTCCTGCTGCATTTGAAATTCTGCTAGAGCATTTCGAAGGTCCACTCGACTTCCTGATTTACCTGATTCAAAAAAACGGTTTTGACTTATTACAACTGGATATCGCTCCCATTGCCGCGCAGTATCTATCTTATATGGATGCCATGAAGTCGCTGAATATTGAGCTGACGGCAGATTATATGGTGATGGCTGCCTTATTGGCCGATCTTAAATCACGACTGCTGTTGCCAAAACCAAGCTCCAGCGTTATTGTTGAAAAAGACCCCAAACAGCAACTGATTGACCGGCTGGAAACCTATTTACGGGTCAAACAGGCGGCAGAATGTTTAGGACAAATGTCTGTTCTGGAACGCGATACCTTCCCGGCCAATATTAGTCTGGGTCAGGTTGTACAAATCAATGAAGGTTATGATGTCAGCCAGTTACGTGATGCGCTGTTTTGCGTATTCAATCGCCCAGAACCGGTTACCCATCAAATTCAGCAAGAACTAGTGTTGCTTGAAGAGCGCATCGCCTTTATTGAAAGCCGTTTACAGTCCGGTGAAGTGCTGCATTTTGAAGCCCTGCTTAAACCCAGCCAGGGGCGCATGGGCATGGTGGTTACATTTATGGCCATTTTAGAACTCACACGGCAACAAAAAGTAGCTATTATTGCCAGCGGTATTGAAGCACCACTTGCAATTCAAGGAGTAGCTGCATAATGGATCATCAGACAACATCTCTATCTGTTGCCGAGAATCAACATGAAGTGCTGATGCAACTGGAAGCCATTATTTTTGCAAGTGAAACAGCTGTTTCACTTGCACGTTTGAAAGAAGCATTCCAAAATCAATATAATAAACAGGAATTGCGTCAGTTGTTACAACAGCTCGCCATGCTACAACATGGTAGATCGATTGAACTGGTAGAAACCGCACAAGGGTTCCGTTTCCAGGTTCGGGCTAAATATCGCAATATCATTACCCAGGTGTGGCCGGAACGACCAACTCGTTTATCACCCACCCTGCTCGAAACCCTTGCTGTGATTGCTTATCACCAACCAGTAACCCGGGCAGATATTGAACAGATTCGTGGAGTTTCAAACAATAGTCAGATCTTAAGATCATTGTTTGACTGGAACTGGATTAAAGAATACGGCTTCAGAGAACTACCGGGAAGACCCGCGTTGTTAGTTACAACGCCACAATTTTTAAATGCTTTTGGTCTGACATCTTTAGGCCAATTGCCTCCCCTGCAGGATGCCAAGGAAGCTTTTATGGTGCTCGATGCTCACGCAGCGAAGTCATAGATAGGTGAACTGTTGATGATAATTTCTAAGGTTATGCTGTCATGAGTGAAAAATTACAAAAGGTGCTTGCACGCGTAGGTTTGGGTTCTCGCCGTTATATGGAAGAAGTCATTGCCGCTGGTCGTGTCAGTATCAATGGACGTGTTGCCCAAGTGGGTGAACGCATTGAACCAGGTGATGAGCTTCGCATCGATGGTCGTAAAGTCCAATTCCAGATTGAAGACGAAATCCGTCGTCGCGTTCTGATTTACTACAAACCCGAAGGTGAAATTTGCTCACGCAATGATCCTGAACAACGTCCTACCGTTTTTGAACAACTGCCTGCAATTGCCAATGATCGCTGGGTGATGGTCGGCCGTCTGGATATTAACTCAACCGGTCTTTTACTGTTCACGAATGATGGTGAATTAGCTAACCGCCTCATGCATCCATCAAATGAAATTGAACGTGAATATGCAGTTCGTGTGATGGGTGAAGTGACACCACAAATCAAAAACAACATGCTTCAGGGCGTAGTTTTAGATGATGGTCCGGCGAAATTCGAATCCTTCTCTGAAATTGGTGGTGACGGCATCAACCGCTGGTATCAGGTGGTAGTTAAAGAAGGTCGTAACCGTGAAGTGCGCCGTATTTTTGAATCACAAGGTCTAAAAGTCAGCCGCCTGCTGCGTACCCGTTATGGTACCGTGATTTTACCGCGTGAACTTCGTACCGGTCGCTGGATGGAACTGGATAAAGCCGACATCGACAACCTGACCAAATCTGTAGAGTTGAAGCCACGTCAAGGTACAGGCCTGTTTGGTATGGCAAAACGCCGTACCGAGCGTATGCAAGAAAAACCAATGGCAGCACGTCGTGGCGGTTATTTGCGTCAGCAACGCCGTGATAGCGAAGAAGGTGAAAACCAAAGCCCAATGACCTATGCACAGCGTGATCGTCGTGAAAACCAGAATGGTCATGCACAACGTCGTGACAATACTGGCAATCTTTATGCACGTCGTGACGGCAATAATGGCAGCGGTTTTGCCCAACGCGGTGAACGTCGTCAGGATGGCAATCCAAACACTTACGCTCAACGTGAACCACGTCAAGGCAACAGCTATGCACAGCGTGAAAACCGACCTGAAAACTTTGGCAATCAAGCGACATATGCCCAGCGTGAACGTCGTGATGAAAATGCACCACGTAAACCATTTGGTAAAAAAAGCTTTAAGAAGTTTTAATTTTTAAAACTTTCCTTTAAAAAGCCACTCAATAGAGTGGCTTTTTTTATATCCTTCTCTTTTAAGCAAGAGTTAGGATAAAACAGGAATATCAATCCACTGTGCATTTGGGAAATGTATCGCCAGATAGCCTTTCAGATAATCCGAAGTATCTCTGGAAATCAGCTGGTCCTGTGATTCGTCATTCAGGTTATAGGCCAAAGCATAAAGTTCCAGACCACGACTTTTCAAGGCTTCCAGACTGAGCAAGGTATGATTGATACTACCCAAACGACCAGAACTCACCAGAATGACAGGGAATTTCTGTTCAGCAATATAATCAATCGTTAACAATTCTGTGGTTAAAGGCACCATTAAACCGCCCGCACCTTCCAGTAACACTACTTCATATTTTTCAGTTAATTGCCGGGTCGCATCGGCAATTTTCTGGAAGTCGATTTCACGGCCATCAATTTTAGTCGCCAAATGTGGCGAAGCCGGATAAGTAAAAATTTCCGGCATGGTGAGTTTGCTTTCATCTTCCAGAAACCAGCCCATCTGCATCATTTTACGGTGCTGTTCAATATCTTCAGAAATATCGGTATTGCCGGTTTGCACCAGTTTTTGGGTGATGGTTTTCTTGCCCTGCTCATTCCATAACTTCGCCAGATAGCCTGTGGTATAGGTCTTGCCAATACCGGTATCGATGCCACTGATAAAATAAACGGGGGATGTCATGGCTTACTCCGTGCAATGCAATAAATAGGATGATAGCTCAGCTGATAATGGTGCTGACCAGATTGATCCAGCTCTGAAAATTGCTGATAGTCCTGATAAAACTGCTGTAAAGACTGTTTGGTCCAACGATGCTGTGCGGCGGTTGCAGTCACCCCGGTGGCCTTTAAATGTTGCAGCACAGCTTTAGGATGGGAAAAATTCAGTATTTCCAGACTCTCGGAAAGATGTAGAATTTCAAAACCCTGTTTAAGCAGGTTGTGCTGAATCTCATCAAGAGTCAGATAATTCAGTCCTTGCCCAGTCAGAGCCTTAATTTCTTGCAAATTCTGCTGACCGAAAGTGGAAAAACACAAATAGCCGTTTTCGATAAGCGCCGCTGCACTTTTTTTAAAGATCGAATCGATATCACCCACCCATTGCAACGCCGAACTCGAAGCGATCAGATCAAGGGATTGCGGAAAATCCAGTTGTTCCACATCACCAATCAGCCACTCCAAATTTTCCTTAGCTTGAAAATGCTGCTGAACTTCAGAATACAGATCATTTAAAAACACATGCTTTATTTCCAAATTTTGCATCAGCAAATGGCTTAAATTGCCTGAGCCACAACCGATTTCAAAAACACGGTTCAGGCTGTTACTTGGCAAATATTGCTGCATCAATTGCAGTAACTGTTGGCAAATCTGTTTTTGTACGATGGCATGTTCAGCATAGCTTTGTCCTGCCTTGGCAAAACGCTGTGCAACTTGAGACTTATTAATATTCACGGCTACAACTCACAGCAATGCCACCAGCTGTTCAAGGTCAGCCTGATTGACTTGAGAAGTCAGTGAAATACGTAATCTTGAACTGTGTTTCGGTACTGTAGGTGGACGCACCGGCATGATATAAAATCCGGCCTGCTGTAGCTGCCGGGCTTTTTCCACCGTCTTTTGTGACTCGCCAATAATCACCGGCACAATATGTGAAGTCGAAGGACAATCAAAACCTTTGGCCTGTACTGACTGTTGCAGATTTTGACTGATCTGTTGCAGATGCTGACGTTGCTGTTGTAAGCCTAAAACTTTCTGGAAAATAAAATCAGTCCACGCCATACACATGGGTGGCTGTGCGGTACTGAAAATCAGTGGACGCATGGAATTAATCAGATACTCCCGGATGATGGGATGGCAAATCAGATAACCACCGACCGATGCCAGTGCTTTCCCGAAAGTCCCAACCAGCAGGTCAATCTCATCAATCACCGCATATTGTTCTGCACAGCCCAAGCCTTGCTCGCCACGCACACCAATGGCATGTGCTTCATCAACATACAGCATCACTTTAGAAAATTGCTGTTTGATCCGAACCAGCTCAGCCAGATCGGTTTCATCGCCATCCATACTAAAAATGGATTCCGTGACCACAATAATGTGATCAAAAGCCTCATCTGTATGATATTGCTGTAAAAGCTGTTGCAGATGATTCAGGTCATTGTGCCGATAGCGTACATATTTTGCAGAGGATAAACGGATACCGTCAATCATGCTGGCATGCACCAGTTTGTCGGCCAGAATCAGGGTCTTACTGTCGCTTAAAGCTGGCAGAATCCCGATATTCATGTGATAGCCACTGTTAAATAACAGCGCAGCTCGTCCATGAAAAGCCTGACTCAAACTGGCTTCTAGCTGTTCATATTCAGGAAAGTTTCCGGTTAACAGTCGTGAAGAAGATGAACTCATGACACGAAGTTCATTCGGTGTTTCATCAAAAAACTGTTCACGCAAAGTTAAGTCTGCTGCCAATCCCAAATAATCATTGGAAGACAGGTTAAGCATCGAATGACCCTGGATTTCAATCATTCGGCCTTGCTGGACATTAGAGGTAAATTGCCGCAAATTGCCCTGCTGTTTGAGTTCGTCCAGCTTGCTTGCATAATCATTTAACAAAGGGGCATTTAACAGCTGGTTATTTAACAATTTCATGCGGATACCTCTTGCATCTGCTCCACCACATTCACTAATTGTTCCAGCAATATATTCAATTGTTGTTCAGTAATCACATACGGCGGCATCACATAGACCAGTTTACCAAATGGACGTATCCAGATGCCTCGCTTAACAAACTGTTGTTGCAAGCTTTTCATATCCACATTAAATGTCAGCTCCACCACACCAATCGCGCCCAGCACCCGCACATCCTGCACATAATCCAGTGCTGATAGGGGTTGCAGATGGTGTTGCAACTGTTGCTCGATGCTCTGAATATTGGCTTGCCAATCCTGAGCCAATAAAACCTCGGTACTTTTCACAGCCACTGCACAGGCCAGTGGATTGGCCATAAAGGTGGGACCATGCATGAATACGCCTGCCTCGCCACGGCTAATGGTTTCCGCCACATACTTGCTGGTTAAGGTGGCCGAAAGCGTCATATAGCCGCCAGTCAAGCCCTTGCCGATGCACATGATATCCGGCTCAACGCCGGCATGTTCCCAGGCAAACAATTTGCCAGTACGACCAAAACCGGTGGCAATTTCATCAAAAATCAGCAGCACTTTATATTGTTCACACAGCAATTTGGCCTGACGCAAATATTCAGGATGATAAAAACGCATCCCGCCCGCACCCTGCACAATCGGTTCCAGAATTAAAGCAGCAATGCTGGCATGGTGCTGTTTTAAGACCTGTTCCAATTCTGCAATATCATCCTGATTCCATTCATCATCAAAGCCGACCTGTGGGGCTGCAACAAAGAAACGGTTAGGTAAACTGGAACCAAAAATCTGATGCATGCCTGTGACCGGATCACAAACTGACATGGCATTCCAGGTATCGCCATGATAGCCAGAACGCGGTGTAATAAAATTGGTTTTCTGACTTTCACCTTGTGCAGTCCAAAACTGCACCGCCATTTTTAATGCCACTTCTACCGCAACAGATCCAGAGTCAGCATAGAAAATTTTATCCAGACTGGGCGGGGTAATTTTTAACAACAGTCTGCCAAGTTCAATTGCAGGATCATGAGTCAAACCACCAAACATGATATGCGACATCTTGTGTAATTGATCTGTCACGGCCTGATTCAGTTCAGGATGGTTATAGCCATGGATGGCACACCACCAAGAAGACATGCCATCAATCAGTTGCCGTCCATCTTCCAGCTCGATAATGGCACCATGCGCCTGTTTTACCTTAAAGGTCGGCAATGGATCGGTCATGGAGGTATAAGGATGCCAGATATGCGCAAGATCAAAGTCTTGGTCGTTTAATTCGGTCATCCCTTACTCCTGCAGACGCTTGAAAATCAATTTTTCATGATCTTAAACCTGCATGAACTAAAAATAAATTGCGAGATAAACCAGTTATCCGCTTGTTTGTTCTATTTTCTTTAAAAATTGGCAGATTTTGCCAGTTATCAGTTCAGCTTCAAATAAGGGAAAGCCATGTGACCCGCTGATCAGCTCTGTTTCCAGAAACTTTGCATTGAATTTATGAAAATTTCTTTGAACTTTGTAACTAACTAAAAAATCCTGTTTTGCAAACATATGATATTGATGACCTGGGTAATTCCTCAAGATATCGACATTATTTAAATACTCAAGGCATAATAGTCCTTGTCTTAAAGTTTCAATCGATTGTGCCTGAATCAAACTTTGTAAAGTGATGAAGTCAGCTTTTGTGGTTACTGTGCCTTGACACACCATATAGCCAAACTTTTTTAAAGTGGAAATAGCATCTTGCTCAAATGACTGTTTGAACTGCTGAAAGGTCAGCTGATCCATTGCCATTGGCCATGTATCGTTTGCTACGAAACAGGGATTGGAACCTAAAGTAATCAATACTTTTTCCTGTCCATGCTGCTTTTGAACCTGATCGACCAACACTGTAGCTAACTGCCCCCCCAAAGACCAGCCGGCAATCACATCAAACTGATGCGCCAGTTCCACTTTCTGCTGTAGAACCTGTTCATCTAAAGCATTAAAAATGTTGCAAAGTTCAACCTCATGTCCTTGTGCCGCCAAAGCCTGTTTTAATGGATCAAGCAGTTGGGTTCCACCGCCCCAGCCCGTGATGAGTAAAATACGTTGATTCAAGGTAAGCTCTAAAAAAACTAAATCATTTGAACAGTATAAAACCTCTGTCTCAATTCTCGCAGCAGCATTTCAAAATTCATTCATAATCCACTATCGTGAATGGCGACAAGGGAGTCGTTGTTGCTGAAGGATGATATGAATATCCCTTTTTGACCAACAGCGGGGTTTTGTTATTTTTGATCCATCAAAGGTAAATATGCAATCACAGGTAATTTTTAAAGAATTTCGTTCATAAGAAACTTTGAAATCATTGCAAACCTACACTGCACCATCTCATCAGCAAATTTGCTAAGATTAATGCAGACATTAATTATAAAAGTATACGTCATGAAAACTTCAAAACTGCTGCAAATCAGCTTGATATCCATATCAGCATTCAATGCTTTCACGGTTCCTGCCTATGCCGAAAATTCGATTTTCACTTCTCAGAAAAACACTGAAAAACAATGGGTCGGAAAAGCGGCACCTGCATTTAAATTGCAGGATCAAAATGGTCAATGGCATTCCTTGAGCCAGTACAAAGGCAAATGGGTGGTGTTATATTTCTATCCTAAAGACAACTCTCCCGGCTGTACCCAGGAAGCCAATCAATTTAAAGCGCTCTATCCACAATTTTTAAAAAACAATGCCATGGTTTTGGGGGTGAGTCTGGATGATGTCAAATCCCATCAAAAATTTTCAGAAAAGTTAGGCTTAGCTTTTCCTCTTTTAGCAGATCACAAACACCAATTATCGAATCAATTGGGTATTGTGCGTAATCTGGGCATTATCCAAATTGCCAAACGGGAAAGCTTTCTGATTGATCCTCAAGGCACCATTGTTTACCACTATAGCAGTGTGAATACGCAAACTCATGCGGCTCAGGTCCTGGCGGATATCCGGAAATTTTCTCAATAGCACGTCATTGCCTATCTCAATCATAAATTTAAACAAATAAAAAAGCCCGACTCAGGTCAGGCTTTATATTTCAACATTTAAACTTACATTTGCGATTGAATATAGTTTTGCAAACCAATCAATTCAATCAAACGAATCTGTTTTTCTAACCAGTAAGTATGATCTTCTTCCGTATCCGACATTTGCTGACGAAGCATATCACGGCTCACATAATCACCTTTCTCTTCACACAATTTCACGCCTTGTGCCAATTTTTCACGTACATGATATTCGAGTTTTAAATCTGCTTTTAAACAGCTCAGCACATCTTCACCAGTTTCGATGTCATCGCGGTTCATATTCGGTGTACCTTCTAAAAACAATACACGGCGAATAAGCGCATCGGCATGAGCAGCTTCTTCCTGCATTTCATGGTCGATCCGTTCAAAAATCTTGTTTAACCCCCAATCTTCATACATACGAGAGTGGATCAGGTATTGGTCGCGAGCAGCCAGTTCGCCACCGATCAACATATTTAAATAATCTACGACTTCTGGATTACCACGCATTTTTATAACTCCCTACCTTTATGGGCTTATTATGGAGAAAATCATCTGGATTTGCAAAATAAAATTTCAGTAAATATATGATTTTTAAACAATTAAAATGAGAAACACTTACATTTACAGTTTTAGTTGAATAAATTCCCATTTATAAAACAATGTCTTGCACTCAGTACTCAGCTTAGATGAACAAGATCAAAGTACTTTTATAATGTATTGGTTTTTTGTAACTAGATTCAAAATCATTGTGGCATATATTCATTGAACTATATGCGTATCAAATCAGAAACGCTGAGTGCATCGGCATCAGGTTATTATATATAAGCAAAATTGAGCTTGTTCATTGGTATAAGCAGGCCAAATCTTAGTCATGCACCGACACGCTCACTCATCCTCAGCGAAAATAGGCTTAAGCTGAAGTCCAACGTGCATTTCTCCATGCTTGTTGTTGCTTTAAATCTAAAAAAGTCCAAGCGACAAAACGACTTTCTTTTTGCCCCTGCGTCATTTTAATGGTTTTCACATCCACTGCTCCGCTCTTACGCAACGCATTTAAAAGCACAGGCAATGTTGTTTTCTTGGAAACCAGTGTGCTAAACCAAAGACATTGCTCAGCAAACTGTATGCTCTCTTGTACCATTTGGCAGACAAAGCGTTCTTCACCACCGTCACACCAGAGTTCATTTTTTTGACCACCAAAGTTTAACACCACCTTCGTCCGATCAACCGGCTTGCCAAGTTTTCTTAATTTTTGAGTTGCTGTGGCATTTGCTTCATCTTGCGAGGCATGAAATGGCGGGTTACACATCGTCAAATCAAAATGATCTGTGGGTTTAATCACACCTTTGAAAATATTGCTTGAGTTCTTCTGCAATCGAATCTGAATCCCTTTTCGCAAATTTGGATTCGCCTCCACAATGAATTGAGCACTTTTAAAGGATGTAGAATGAATGTCTGAGCCGACAAATTTCCAACCATAGCTACGATGACCAATGATCGGATAAATACAGTTTGCTCCCACTCCAATATCCAACACTTGAACGGCATGCCCTGTTGGAATCTGACCTTTATTATTGGCACTCAACAAGTCAGCCAAATAGTGGATATAGTCAGCTCTACCCGGAATAGGCGGACAAAGAAAATCTTGAGGAATATCCCAATATTGAATGCCATAAAAATGTTTCAGCAATGCTTTATTGAGCATTTTCACAGCCTGTGGATCAGAAAAATCGACTGAAAGATCGTTATATTTATTTGAGCTAACAAAAGGTGCAAGTTCCGGACAAGTCTGCATTAACTGAGGAAAATCGTAACGACTGCGATGCAGATTTCGTGCATGTAATTGCGATTTTTGTTGCGGAAAAGTTTTCTTTGCTTGCGCCATGTGTATGCCAATAATCAACGGGAGAACAGAATCATCTGATAAGACAGGCTCAATACCTGTCAATAGATCGATATTGTACGTGAATTCAGCTCATCATGACGATCCCAACCCAATCAAGCCATAAAAAAGACATCCGAGGATGTCTTTTTTAATTCATGCTTAAGATCGATTAAGCAGGAAGTTGACCATGCTCTTTCATCAAAGCAATAAACTGTTCTTCGTTGATCACAGCGACACCGAGTTTTTCTGCCTTATCCAGCTTGGAACCGGCTTTCTCACCGGCAACCACACATTTGGTTTTACTCGACACACTGCCGCTGACCCGAGCGCCTAAGGCTTGGAGTAACTGTGTCGCTTCATCACGGCCCATGCTGCTGAGCGTACCCGTCACCACCCAGCTTTCGCCATTCAGCGGCTGACGTATCGGTGCAACTGGAGCATCCCAGTGAATTCCCGCTTCGAGCAAACGCTTGACCACTTCCAGATTATGCGGTGCCTGAAAGAAATCGATAATCCATTCAGCGGTAATCTCCCCGACATCCGGGGTTTTCTTCAAGGCTTCAATATCAGCATTTTGCAGAGCTTCAAAAGTCTGGAAAGTATTGGCCAGCATACGTGCAGTGGTTTCTCCCACGCCACGAATCCCCAAAGCATAAATGAAGGAAGCCAGTGTGGTTTTCTTGCTGTTTTCAATTGCATCAAACAGGTTTTGTACCGATTTTTCACCCATTTTATCAATGTTTAAAAGCTGTTCACGATGTTGGTGCAAGCAGTAAATATCCGCCACATTTTTGAGCAGGTCGAGATGGAGTAAACATTCCACCCAGCGATCGCCCAGACCTTCAATATCCATGGCCTTACGCGAAACAAAGTGGCGAATGGCTTCAATTCGCTGGGCTGCGCAGTACAAACCGCCAGAACAGCGTGCCAATGCCTCGCCTTCAGGCATCACCACCGGCGAATCACAAACAGGACAATTTTCCGGTAAATGAACCTCTACTGCCTCATCCGGGCGGAATTCCGGCCAGACTTTTTCCACTTTCGGAATCACGTCACCGCTACGGTATACGCTGACGGTATCGCCAATTCGGACATCTAAACGGTGGATTTCGCCAATATTATGCAGGGTGACATTGGACACCGTGACCCCACCGACCGCGACAGGGTTTAAACGTGCAACCGGGGTTAAAGTTCCGGTACGCCCCACTTGCCAGTCAATATTTTCTACCGTGGTTAAAGCCGCTACCGCCGGGAATTTATAGGCGGTTGCCCAACGGGGTTCACGGCTCAAAAAACCGAGCTGTTTTTGCTGTTTTAAGTCATCGACCTTGATGACCAGACCATCAATTTCAACACTTAAATCGGCACGTTCTGCATTGATTTTTTCATAGGCTTTTTGTACATCCTGAATCGTGTCACAAATAAAATGACTTTCCCCTATGGTAAAACCAAACTGGGTTAACCATTCCAGACTGGCATACATGGTGGTCTGGCCATGATGAGGTTCGCACTGTGCTATACCATAGGCATAAAAGGCCAGTGGACGTGAGGCTGCAACATTAGGATCGAGCTGGCGCAGACTGCCTGCCGCTGCATTACGCGGGTTGGCAAAGGTCTTTTCGCTTTTGGCTTCATTTTCGGCATTCAGCTTTTCAAAACCAGCTTTAGGAATCAGCACTTCACCACGCACTTCAAGCAGTGTCGGTACCTGAACCTGTGCAGAGCTTAGAACTTTCGGCAAGTTACGGATGGTTTTGACATTATGGGTAATATCTTCACCGGTTTCGCCATCACCACGGGTCACCCCCCGAACCAGCACGCCATTTTCATACCATAGGGAAATGGCCAGGCCATCGAATTTCAGTTCGACATCATACTGAATTTTCTGGTTTGGTAACCGTTCTTCGATACGGCGGGCAAAAGCGAACAATTCTTCCTGGTTAAAGACATTACCCAATGACAGCATCGGCACGGCATGGGTCACGCTGGCAAATTTAGTAAGCGCTTTGCCACCCACTTTATTGGTCGGAGTATCCGCCTGTATATATTCGGGATATTTTTCTTCTAAAGCCTTGAGCTGATGAAAGAGCTGATCATATTCACTATCTTCAATGCTGGGTTGATCCATCACATAATAGGCATGGTTATGCTTGGCTAAAATTTGAATCAATTGACGCATTTGCGCTTTGATAGTTGAATCTTCGGTCATATCTACACCATAAAAAAGGGCGGTCTATTTCCGCCCTTCATAACTATTTGATCTACTCGCTATTATAGAAATCGAGTCCGTCAGTTTCAAACTAAACTTCTGTGCTTTGACCTGCACGGTAATCAATCGCGAAATGACGCCATTGTTCACGTAATTGCGGCGTAAATTCCTGATTGTTCTGATCATACACGGTGCCGTCAATTTCACGGGCAATCAGGCGTGAAATGCTGTCCATAGTATCAAAGGCATTCTGTACATCACTGTGTGGCAATGCCAGGAAGAAAGCCAAGCCTTTCACTTGCTCAGTAGATAAAGTTTCCAGATCAAAACCGGCTGCACCTTCGTCAGTAATCTGCAACACTGAGAAGAGTAACTTGCTGCCATCTTCAGTATAACGATGGAAACAGGCCATTTCACCAAAACGCAGGCCATACTTTAGCAAGACTTTTAAGGTTTTTTCCCCGGAAAGCACCCGACGTTCCGGATAAATATTCAAGGCAATAAATTCGGCTGCAGTCGATAAGGCACTGGCTTCATCCACGCGTTGCTGTTCATGCAAGTGCTCATCCAGAATGCTGCTTTCATCTTCAAAGTCTGAAATTTCGGCTTTTTCAATGCTGCTGTTCAGGTTAAATTCATCTGCTTTTTTATCTTCACCTTGTTGAGCCTGTTCTGAGCTGGCTTCAGATTTTACTTCTTCTACAGCGGTAGCATCTGCTTTCAACTCCGCCTGAGCGGGTGCTGCTGCCTGTTCAACCTGAGCGGTTTCAACCTTTTCTGCTTGCGCTTCTGCCTGCTGAGCTGCCGGAAGCTGTTCAGCCGCCGTTTCAGTTAAAGTGGGTTCAACACGTTCGGCTTCTTTTGCACTTTGTAGTTGATCACGCACATGACGAGGAATGACCGGTTGCTGGCTGTCAGAATTGACATGAAGTTCCGAATCTAGTGACGGTGCTGCATCCCCAGGTTTTTTAAACAATAATCTTAAACCGAATAGCATAATGATGATGGCGATAACTATGCCAACAATCGTAGTGACTTCCATACTATGACTCCGCAACTAAACCGTATTCTTTTGCCTGTTCCAAATCGACAGTGACTAATTTTGAGGTGCCCGGTTCTGGCATGGTAACACCTAACAAATCGGTTGCCATCGTCATTGCAACTTTATTATGGGTAATGTAAATGAATTGCACCTGTTCAGAAAGTTCTTTTACCAGGTTACAAAACCGTCCCACATTGGCATCGTCCAAAGGTGCATCGACCTCATCCAGTACACAGAACGGTGCCGGATTTAAACGGAAGATGGCAAACACCAATGCCAATGCTGTTAATGCTTTTTCACCACCAGAGAGTAAGGCCAGAGAACTGTTCCGTTTACCCGGTGGACGCGCCATTAGTTTTACACCCGATTGCCAGTCATCTTCAAGGCTTAAACTGGCTTCACCGCCATTAAATACTTTCGGGAACAGGTCTTGCAGTTCATGATTGACCTGATCAAAGGTGGTCATAAACAATTTGCGGGTTTCCTGATCAATACTCTTCATGGCATCCTGTAACTGATCGACTGTTTTTTCCAGGTCTTCAATCTGATGACTCAGTTCTTCAAAGCGACTGGAGACTTCCTCATATTCTTCAGAAGCCGCCAGATTCACCGCACCCAGTTTTTCAAACTGCTGCTGTGCTCTTTCCAGGGTTTGTTGATGGCTGGCAATATCAATACTCAGCCCGGTGAGCATTTCACTATTCATCTCTTTTAACTGTTCAGAATAGTGCTGCCAGTCAGACTTGGCTGCTTGCCAGGCCAGTCGCTTTTCTTCCAGTTGAGTACGCAGCTTTTCATCTTGCTGCTGATGCTGATGACGCTGTTCGGTCAGGTGCTGCTGTTTTTCTTGAACACTGTTCAGTTCAGCCTGCCATTCATTCCAGGTCTTTTGCAACTTCTCGGTAATGTGTGCCTGCTCACTGAATTGAGATTCCAGTGCTGGTAATTCCAGCTGCACCGGATCAACAAACTTTTTCGCCTGCTCCATTTGCGCAATAATCTGCTGATACTGTGCTTTTGAGAATGAAGCATCTTTTTCCAGCAATTCAATTTGCTGTCGGGTTTGCGTGGCCTGACGACGTAACAGTTCGAGCTCCTGTTGCGCTTGCTGCCAGGTGTGCTGGGTATTTTCCAGCTGCTCGGTCAGTTCCTCAACCTGGAATTGCAGGGTTTTATAATTCGGTAAAGCCTGTTCCAGTTTCAGGTTTAAGGCATGCAGATCAATTTCCAGATCATCTTTCTGCATGGCATCCTCTTCCAGCTGCTCATCCAGCTGTTGCAACTGACTGGCCAATTGCTGTTTCTGAAGCGAAAAAGCCTGATCCGTACTTTGTACTTTGGCAACATTGACATCCAACTGCTGCAACGCTTTTTGCTGTAGCTTTAACTGGTCTTGCTGCTCTTGAATATTTTTTTGCAACATTTGAATCTGTTTTACCAGTTCCGGCAACAGCTGTTCCGCCGTTTCAAGCTGTGGCAACTGCTGTGCCAATGCTGTTTCAATTTCTTCCAAACGGATACGGTGACTCAGTGCCCCTTGTCCTGCCTGACTGGCTTCATCGTAAAACAGACCGATCACCCAATCTTGAGCCACCTGATAACCATCCAGCGTCAAGATAGACTGACCAATACCCAATTGAGACTGTAAAGCCAAAGCCTGATGAAGATTGTCTGCAACGGCCACCTGCTGCCAGATGGAATGCTGCGGCGATTCAATCCATTCGGCCAGACACGGTAAACTGGCCAGCTGAATCTGCCCTTTTGCCACCTGAACTTTCAGCTGACGGGCAATACTTTCCGTGAAATCAGCATTAGCATCTAATACTTGTGCAGAGAGCCATTTCGCCAGGAATTTTTCAATCAGATGGGCATGGTCTTTGGCCTGATCTTTGAGCTTCAACACCTGCATCAACTGCACGGCATCGCTCTGGACTTTCGGACTGTTCTTGATCAGCAACTGATGGAGATTTTTCTGTTCCGACTGCAACACCTGAATCGCAGACTTCAAACTTGAAACATCATTTTTCTGCTGCGCATATTGTGCTTGCACTGACTCTAATGTTTGTTTCTGCGTTTGAATGGCTTGTTCCAGCTGTTCAATCTGCTGAGACAGTTGAACTTTTTCACTTTCCAGCTGTTCAATATCCTCCAGCTGGTGCTGATTTTGAATTTGTGCGGCTTGTTGTTGCAAGGTCTGTTTTTGCTGTTCAATCCGGGCAATATTTTTGGCCAACTGCTCACTTTGCACCAGCATCTGCAGTTTTTGCTGCTGCTGTTTTTCAACCTGAGCTTTGACCAGTTCAAATTGCTGTTGTACCTGTTGCTGTTGTGCTTTCAAATCCCCCAGACTTTGACTCTGGTCTTGTCCCTGGCTTTCTTGCTGCTGTAATTGTTCAGTCTGCTGTTCATGCTGGGCTTGCAAAGTTTCAATTTGTAATTCAATCAGTTGCAGCCGTTCTTTGGTCTGTAGTTTTTGCTGTTCCAGCTGACTTAAGGTTGTCGTATTCTGCTGGAACAAGGATTGCTTCTGTTCCAGCGTCATTTTCAGTTCAGCCAGTTTTTTCTCGGCCTGTTGCCATTCATTTTGCAGTGGCGTGGACTGCTGAATCAGGCGCTGAAATAATTCACTGGTTGCAGTCAAATCATGTTCCAAAGTAGTCAATTCGGAACGCACCAGCTTGAAGGTTTCGCCCAGCTCATTCATCTGCACAGTATATTCTTGCTGTAAGCGGCTGCTTTGCTCACATTGAAATGACAGCACTTCCACTTTTATGGTGCGAATCCGGGTTTCCAGTTCTTTATATTGAATGGCGGTTTCGGATTGACGTTTCAGGGTTTTCAGCTGGGATTTCAGTTCCGCGGCAATATCTTCAAGGCGGGATAAATTTTGCGTGGTGTGATCCAGATGCAATAGAGTTTCACGGCGACGTGCCTGATAACGGGAAACTCCGGCAGCTTCCTCAATAAACACCCGCATTTCTTCAGGTTTGGCATCGACCAGACGGTTAATCATGCCCTGTTCAATGATCGCGTAAGAGCGCGGACCCAAACCGGTTCCCAAGAAAATGTCGGTGATGTCACGACGACGGCATTTGGTGCCATTTAAAAAATATTCGGACTTGCCATCACGGTTGACCTGACGACGTACAGCCAATTCGTTATAGGCATTATAAGCGCCACCGAGCTTGCCATAGGTATTGTCAAAACGCAGTTCGACACTGGCTACACCGACAGGTTTTCGTTTCGCAGTTCCGGTAAAAATCACATCCTGCATGCTGCCGCCACGCAGCTGGCGCGCACTGGACTCTCCCATTACCCAGCGTATGGCATCAATCACATTGGATTTACCACAACCGTTGGGTCCCACCACAGCGGTACGATTTGCCTTGAAATGTAAAGTTGTACTGTCGGCAAAAGATTTAAAGCCGGAAAGTTTTAAGCTGCTTAAACGCATAATGTCCTGATCAACGTCGTGAACGTCTTGCCCATGCAAGTTCGATTTGTTTCATCCGTGTCAGAGATTCCAACACAAGGTTACGCAAGTGTCGACAAAAATCATCCATAAATAAAGTAGCTTGTTGTGATTTTCGGATCAAAACTGCATCAGTCACCAGCTTAAATAATTCAAATGATTCCTGCAGTTCGCGATGCGAGATATTTAAGGTTAAAAAATAGCTGCGGCGCAGTGACGGTAACAGTTCCTGGTAGACTTTCATTAAATAAGGATTGCCGACCATTTCATGCTGACGAGACAAGCCCTGAAAGATTAAATCATAAAATTTTTCAGTATGGCCGTGACGGGTTTCTTCCTGCAACTGTTGCAATAATGCCTGAATGCTTTCGGCTTCATGCGGACGCCAGGTTTCGGCCATGCGTTGCACGATTTGCCCACACAGCAATGCACACATTTCAAACAGGGCACGTACCTGCTGGGCAGACATTTCCGAGACAATCGCCCCACGACGGGGATAAATTTCGATTAATTGGGTACGCTCCAGCAGCAGTAAGGCTTCACGCACCGAACCACGACTGACATCCAGTTCAGAGGAAATGCGCAATTCTTGAATGCGTTCCCCCTCTACCAGTTCACCGCGAATGATTTGCTCACTAATATGCCTGGCAATCTGCTCGGACAAACTGTCCTTTTCTTGTTCTTGCATACTGTTCCTATCTTGTTTTTATAAGATGCAATCAAAAAAATTGGATAAACCCTGTGGATAAATCCTGATTGTTACTTGCTTTTTTACTTGATTTTAATTGCAAAAAATATGACATTGTCAGACAATTTTCAAGTCGATAAAGCCAATATCAGTTTGTGATCAGTAGATCGGATAAAACTGTCTATTTCTGCCAAATATCCTACTCTAGACTCACTTCAACCTAAGTGATTCATTTAAATTATAAAATAAAACTTATTCTTAGTTCAGTACATCCCTAGAAAAACTGCAGGATAAGTGATCTCAAGGTGCGTATGCAAAAACCATAGCACACCTTTTCATCTCTTTTATATGGTTTTTAAATTAAAAAAAGGCTGAAAAACCTTGATAAATAAAATACGAACCGACAGTTGCTAACAGGCAGGAAAAACATCTTTTCAGCATGGCTGGCGATAGTTTATGCGCCACTTTTGCACCTAATTTAGCCGTCATAAAACTCATGACACTAATACCAATAAAGGCATAGATATGCACATAGCCAATACTATGCGGTATTTCAGTTTCGGTATTGGAACCAAACCACATAAAGCCTAACGCACCAGCAATAGCAATCGGCAAGCCGCCTGCAGCTGAGGTGGCCACCGCTTTCTGGATCACCACACCATGACGGCTTAAATATGGCACGGTCAAGCTACCACCACCAATACCGAATATGGCAGAGGCAATCCCAATTCCGCCACCTGCCAGAATCTGCATGGCTCTGGAAGGTAAATGATGATTCGGGTCCACCGCTTTGCTTGCACCATTAAACATGGTATATGCCACCCAAAGGGCAAAAAAGCCGATTAATAATTGCAAGCCCTGACCCGACATATAGTCCGCAATACCGGCTCCTAAAAATGCCCCTAAAGCCAGTCCCGGCGCTAAATTACGAAATACATCCCACATCACTGCGCCTCTTTTATGGTGCGCTGTGACCGAGCTGATGGAAGTGACAATAATGGTCGCTAAAGATGTACCCACAGCCAGATGCATAATCACCGATGGATCATAATGTAACTGGGTAAATACAATATAAAGAATGGGAACAATAATCAGGCCGCCACCAACACCAAACAGCCCGGCAGCAAAGCCCGCCATTGCACCAATCAATAAATATATGATTAACTCCATTATTCACATTCCACGGTTACTTAGATTTAAATGGATTTAGAGACCCGACAGCTGCAAAAAATCCTCGATGATGCCCATCAGCTTCCTGAAGTTTTGTTACTCAAACCCGTCACCACGTCGACCAATGACGATGTACGTAAAATTGCACTGAAAGGCGTGCACAGTGTTCTGGTTTGCAGTTCCAAACAGACTCAAGGTCGTGGACAGCGTCAACGACAGTGGGTATCGCCTGAAGGCAACATCTATTTAAGCACATTGCTGAATACGCGAACAGCCATTGATGGCCGGCTGGCGCTTGAAATCGCACTGAATATTTTACAAATGCCGAGTTTGCAAAATTTAGATTTGCAAGTGAAATGGCCGAATGACCTGTATAGTCGACAAGGTAAATGGGGCGGCATTCTGGTTGAACCGATTTCCCCACATCAGGTCATTGTCGGGGTCGGGATTAATCTCGAACCTGTACCTCAAGCACAGATTGACCAGCATGCGACGTCATTGCATGAGTTAGGATTACAGGATACTTCCCGTATTCAGCTGATTGCTGAACTGTATATAGCGATTCAGCAAGCCAGTGCATGGTTTGATCATGACTGCTATAACCTGGCGGCACGTTTTAATCATTATGCGGCTTTTATAAACCAGGCTGTTGAATTTGAAGACCATTCGGGAGTATGTTCAGGTATCTTCCAAGGCATTCAGGATGATGGTTCGGTCAACATTGACACCCCTGACGGCTTAAAACAGTTTTATCAAGGGCGTTTACGCCGCCTGAGTACCTCTCTTTAGAGAAATGCAATGAAGAATTTATGGCTGGATATCGGCAATACCCGACTCAAATACTGGATTACTGAAAATCATCAGGTAATTGAACATGGTGCAGAACTGCATCTGCAATCCCCTGCCGAACTGCTCCTCGGTTTAATCCAGCATTTTAAAAGTCTGGATCTGCAACAAGCCGGGGTGTCTTCGGTTCAGGACAAAAAGAACAATGAACGCATCCAAAAAATTCTCAAGTTTTTAAATGTTCCGGTGACTTTTGCCAAAGTTCATGCCGAATATGCCGGCTTACGCTGTGCCTATGAAGATACCAGCAAGTTCGGGATTGACCGCTGGCTGCAAATGCTGGCTGTCGTGAACAATCCGGAGCAAAAATATTGTGTGATCAGTTGTGGAACTGCACTGACCATTGACCTCACCGATGGCTTGCAACACTTGGGCGGTTATATCCTGCCGAACCTGTATTTGCAGCGTGATTCCCTGATTCAAAATACCAAAGGCATCAAGATTCCCGATGCCATATTTGATGAGCTTAGCCCAGGTCGCAATACCATCGATGCCGTTCACCATGGCATTCTGCTCAGTCTGGTCAGCACCATTGAAAAGGTCCTGGAAAAATACCCAAGCCAACTGATTTTAACCGGTGGTGATGCACCACTATTTGCTACATATTTGACAGCTTATCAGCCTGTTATTGAGCATGATCTGTTGCTGAAAGGGCTGCAAAATTATATTTATTCCTTGGCTGAAGCCTGATTTTGTCGAATCAAATAAGGCTGAATAAGCTGCCAGACTTTTAGCCTATTCAATACTGAATTTAGGCAGAACATGATGATCCCCTTCCGAATAAATCACTATCCGATGCTCAATCTGACATTTTAACAATTCAAAATCGATCCGGGCAGCATCAATAAATGGGTTCACTTCATCCAGACGACCCGCCTGCTGTTCTATCTGTGATGCCCATACTGACAGCTGGGGATAGGTTGAAGGATCGAGGCGAAAATGTTCACACTAAAATGCTGTTCAGCAGCAAGCTGTCGCAGCCAGGGATACCAGTTTTCTTCCGAGCCGGCCGTATATGTATGACAATTACCTGGGCCATTATTGTTATTCCATCTGCTTCAGCTGCTTAAGTATGTACTAAATTTAGGCTGAATCTCGTGATTGAACTGTTAGTCATTTTTATAGAAAAAGTGAATTGTAGAGATTTTCCCATGCAATATGCTACATGATGTTTTAAATTTTCAGTGTAAATAGTCAGTCAATCAATGTAGCAGCAATGGATGCAGCACATCCCAGACCTGGTTAAATTCATCAAAACCATCACTGCGCATAAAATGCCCGGCATGGTTCACCTCCTGCATCTGGGCATTAATGTAATGACCTAGCAGTACAGCTTTGGGCGGTGACACATAAGGATCATTACAGGAAAACAGTAAAAATCGGGTCGCAATCTGTTTTTGCAAAATAGCCATGTCTAATTTTGCCTGCCGAATAAAACCCTCCAATTCGGGTAATGCAGTGAGTTTATCCTTAAAGCCAGCCACCAGTATCAGCCCTTTAATTGAAGTCTGACTGAGTGCCTGAGTCAAAAAATGCAGACTGGCAAGACAACCTAAACCATGCGCGACAATAATGCTTTCTGAATCTAAATGGGGTATTTGCAGCTGTATTGCTGTTTGCCAGCTTTGAAAATTTGGTGCGTTCGAATCGGGTAAGATTAGTCGCCTTGCCAGATGGCCTGAATGCTGAATTTGCTGGCTAAGCCAGGGAAACCAGTGATCATTAGGAGAAGCTTGATCACCATGCACAATATAAACTTGCTTTTGTAATTGTGACATATCTGTTCTTCTTATTATAAATTGTAGAATGAGTCATATTTATTCAATTATAATATGCCGATGAGAATCAAAAAATCCAGCCTGTTCATCGCAAAATAAACCGGATTGTTTCAAAGTGTTTTTAGGATAGGAAAAAAGGCAATAAAAAAGGCGCATTACGCGCCTTCTTGGGATTGATCAGTAAAGCTCAATCTTATTTATCTTTATTGCCGAATAGCGGGCCCATACCACCGCCACCGAATTGCTTTTGCATATTGCCCAATGAACGCATCATTTTTGCCATACCTGACGGATTGGCAAATTTCTTCATCATTTTCGCCATTTGCGCGTGTTGCTTGATGAGTTTATTCACTTCAGCAACATCCATACCGCAACCTGCTGCAATACGTTTTTTACGACTTGGGTTCATGAGGTCCGGGTTACGACGCTCTTTAATGGTCATCGACTGGATAATCGCTTCCATCTTTTTCACTTGCTTTTCGGGGTTCGCCTGCGCAATCGCATCCTGAATACCCGAGTTGCTCATGCCTGGAAGTTTATCTAGGAAGCCCATCATGCCGCCCATTTTATTCATTTGCTCAAATTGCATCAGCATATCTTCAAAGTTGAAGCTGCCGCCTTTTTGCAATTTTTTCGCCATTTTTTCGGCTTTTTCTTTGTCGATCTTGCGTTCAACTTCTTCGACCAAAGAAAGCACATCACCCATACCCAAGATACGCTGAGCGATACGCTCAGGATGGAATGGCTCAAGTGCATCGAGCTTTTCGCCCATACCCAGGAATTTAATTGGCTTGCCGGTAATTGCACGAACTGAAAGCGCCGCACCACCGCGTGCATCACCATCAGTTTTGGTTAAGATCACACCGGTTAATGGAAGCGCATCATTAAAGGCTTTGGCTGTATTCGCCGCATCCTGACCGGTCATGGCATCGACCACGAACAGGGTTTCAGTCGGCTTGATGGCAGCATGAAGCTCTTTAATTTCGTCCATCATTTCGTCATCGACGTGTAGACGACCTGCGGTATCGACAATCAGCACATCAGCAAACTGGATTTTCGCTTGTTCAATGGCACGGTTGGCAATATCAATTGGTTTTTCATTGGCATTCGATTCAAAGAAAATCGCGCCAACTTCACCCGCTACAGTTTGCAGCTGTTTGATTGCCGCTGGACGATAAACGTCGGCAGAAACCATGGCCACTTTTTTCTTTTGACGCTCTTGCAGGAAACGTGCAAGTTTTGCCGCAGTCGTGGTTTTACCCGCACCTTGCAAACCTGCAAGCAGTACAACCACAGGGGGTTTGGCTGCGAGGTCAAGGCTTTCATTGGCCTCACCCATCATTTTGGTCAGTTCGTCATGTACAATTTTGACGAACGCCTGGCCCGGTGATAACTGAGTCATCACTTCTTGGCCCAATGCCTCTTCCTTAACTTTCGCGATGAACTCACGAGTTACAGGTAACGCCACATCGGCTTCAAGAAGTGCCATACGCACTTCACGTAACGTATCTTTAATATTGTCTTCGGTTAGCTGCCCTGAGCCAGTAACATTTCTTAAACTCTGCGTGAGTCGTTCTGTTAAGGTATCAAACATTGCAAATTCCGCTTAAAATAGCCGTGAGCAAAAAATTGTTTCTTAAAATAGAAAATTTATGCATAGAATGCTATAGGATACTGTAGTTCGCATCGAATTTATATAAATGAATATTCATCATCCTGAAAAAGGTTTGACATGATTAGCCTGCCCTTGGTTTACACGATCTTAGCATTAATCGCTTATACCTCATCTTTCTGGTATCTGTTTATCCACTTAATGTCAAAACGTGATCCAAACCATTGGCTTATTGGGCTGGTACTGGGTTTAGGGGTAATGTTGCACGGGGCTGTGCTGTATAGCGATATGCTGACCCCTTTAGGCATCAATTATGATGTTTTTGTGCTGATGTCATTTACCTCTGGTCTGATGCTGCTGCTCAGCCTGCTGTTTAGTACCTTTCGTCCCATTTTGGCACTGAATTTACTGGGTATCCCTGTTGCTGCAATCGGTCTCATTTTAGGTTTTACCTTAAGCAAGACCAATCAGGTGATTGAACAGCATTCTCTGGGCCTAGACATTCATATTATTTTGTCTTTATCCGCCTATGCGGTTCTGTTGATGGCCACCATTCAAGCCGTGATTTTGTGGTTTCAGAACCGTGAATTAAAGAATAAGACCAAAAGACTGTGGGTTAATTTACTACCTTCATTCCAGGCCATGGAATCCTTGCTGTTTGATTTAATCATTACCGGTTTTATCTTGCTGACTTTAGCGCTTGGTTTTGGTTTCTTTACCATTGAAAATTTCTTTGCCCAGCATTTGGCGCATAAAACGGCGTTTAGTATTATTTCCTGGTTTGTTTATGGCTTTCTGTTGATTGGTCATTATAAATTTGGCTGGCGCGGTCAGAAAGCCATTCGCTTTACTTTGATTGGTTTTATGCTACTGGCGATTGGTTTTATTGGTTCCAAGTTTGTACTGGAAATGATTTTGGGTAAGTAAGACCCTTTTGTTCAGTGTGTCTAATTAAAAATATGGAACATGATAAATCATTAAAAAGGCCCAACCCTTATGGTTTGGACCTTTTTTTCATACGATATATCATTGATTAAAAATAGGCTTTGTTGCACAAACCTATCTGTAAAGGCTTTTTCAGCGATATAATTTTCAAATGAAGAAGCCTACACAGAAAATCTACCGCACAACCAATTGGCCCGCATATAACCGAGCACTCATGAGTCGCGGAAATATTGCCATTTGGTTTGATCCTGCTACGCAATGGTATGCGCCATCAAAAGGCAAACAAGGGCGAAATCAAACCTACTCCGACGCAGCCATCCAATGCTGCTTAATGATTAAATCCTTATTCCGTCTGTCTTTACGTATGGTTACTGGCTTTGTGCAAAGTCTGATTAAACTTTGCGGCTGAGCAGCCCCGAATATCAGTGATATTCGTACACCACGCTTTGTAGAAGACAAAAGCATATTGATATTGTAATCAGCTACCAAAAAAGTAGCGATGGGCTGCATCTACTCATGGACTCTACAGGGATGAAGTTTCTAGGTGAGGGCGAATGGAAACGCAAGAAACATGGACCTGAATATCGTCGCCAATGGCATAAACTTCATATTGATATAGATGCTAAAACCCTACAAATACGAGCAGTTCAGCTTACAACCAATAATGTCAGTGATTCACAGGTGCTTGGTGATTTACTTAATCAGATTCCACAAGATGAGCGGATTGACTCTGTTTATACCGATGGAGCTTATGACACCAAGCAATGCCGTCAGGTCATTGCAGATCGGCAAGCGCATGCGGTGATTCCACCTAGAAAAAATGCGAAACCATGGAAAGATACAAAGAGTAGCTCGCTAGAGCGAAATGAATTACTTCGAACAGTTAAACATTTAGGCAGGACACTATGGAAAAAATGGTCAGGCTATCATCGGCGAAGTTTGGTTGAAACTAAAATGCATTGCATCAAATTATTAGGAGATAAACACAGTGCAAGGAGTTTTGATAGCCAAGTGAATGAGATCCATGCACGTGTAGCAGTCCTTAATAGATTTACGGAATTAGGTCGACCACTTACCCAAGTTACGCCTTAAATTTGGCTCAATTAGGGGCGCTTTGCATTTCAAATCTTTGTGCAACAAAGCCATTCTTTGCTGTATTTTCTGCGTTTTTTAGCAACAGGAGGTGTTGCTGAATATATATCCATGTTCATGGATTAAGTCCCCACTTGTTTTTAGGTGGGAACTAAATTAAGGCTTATAGGATCGCTTGGTAAGGCTGTGTTAGCCGGATGCTTACATTTAAAGTATCTGTATTCTTATTAATTAAAATGTCTAGTCTATGGTATACATCAAAATCATGGATTGAA
>NZ_JBIQOC010000100.1:0-12895 GCF_044130295.1 Acinetobacter uliginosus
AAGCTGCCGACACACAAAGTGACCCAAATTGAAGAATTGCTGCCGCACTGCTGGAAACCTGAATCGAATTAAAAATTGGTATGGGATTCAGCGGACGCTTACTTTTTAAAAAACTTATTCCCTCTCTAAAATCCCCAATATGCTCTCAAAAACAGAGGCATAAAAAAAGACGCCCGAAGGCGTCTTTTTTGAGTCATTTAACGTCGAATTAGAATTCTTGGTTAAATGCTTGGCTTAATGCTTGGTCTACATCAGAGAAGTCATTAACCAGCGCATGTTCTGCAGCTTCTGCTTCTTGACGACGACGTTCCAAGTGGTACGCAAGACCAGTACCCGCTGGAATCAAGCGACCCACAACAACGTTTTCTTTCAAGCCACGTAGGTCATCTTCTTTACCTGTTACAGCCGCTTCAGTTAACACGCGTGTTGTTTCCTGGAACGATGCAGCAGAGATGAACGAGTCAGTAGAAAGCGATGCTTTGGTAATACCCATCAATTGACGTTCAAACTTCGCCGGGAACTTGTTCTGTGCAAGAACAGCTTGGTTCTCACTCATAACACGGATGTAATCCACTTGTTCGCCTTTGATGAAGCTTGTATCGCCACCGTCAGTAATGTCGACTTTACGCAACATTTGACGCACGATGACTTCAATGTGTTTATCGTTGATTTTTACACCTTGCAGACGGTATACGTCCTGAACTTCGTTCACGATGTAGTTGGTCAATGCCACTTCGCCTTTCAAGCGCAAGATGTCGTGTGGATTTTGCGGACCATCAGAAATGGTTTCACCACGGTTCACATGCTCGCCTTCGAACACGTTAATCGTACGCCACTTCGGAATAAGCTCTTCGTAAATCTCAGAGCCATCATCCGGAGTGATCACCAGACGGTTCTTGCCTTTGGTCTCTTTACCAAAACTTACCACACCAGAAATTTCAGCAAGAATTGCATGTTCTTTCGGTTTACGTGCTTCGAACAAGTCAGCTACGCGTGGCAGACCACCGGTAATATCACGGGTACGTGAAGATTCTTGTGGTACACGACCGATGACATCACCCACACCAATCGTTTCGCCATCACGGACAGAAAGAATCGTGTTTTGTGGCAAGAAGTAGAACTGTTCGCCGCCATCAACTGTGTCAAGCACAACTGCAGGACGTAAATCTTTACCTGACGCAGGACGTGAAGTCACTGGCAAGATTTCGATTGTGGTCATACCTGTTGCATCATCAGTTTTCGAGGTCACAGTTACGCCATCAGCGATCTGGCTGAAACGTACTTTACCGGCAACTTCTGTCACAAGTGGATGTGTATGTGGATCCCAAGTCGCCACGATACCGCCTGCCTCTACAGCTTCACCATCTTTCAACAAGATAGATGCACCGTAAGGAAGTTTATAGCGTTCGCGTTCACGACCTAAGTCATCTGCAATACCGATTTCACCTGAACGTGAAGTTGATACCAGGTGACCTTTGGCATGTTGTACTGTTTTCACGTTGTGGAAACGTACTGTACCTTTGTTACGAACTTGTACGCTATTTGCAGCAGAAGTTCGGCTCGCAGCACCACCGACGTGGAACGTACGCATGGTTAACTGTGTACCTGGCTCACCAATTGATTGAGCAGCCATTACACCCACAGATTCACCTGGGTTAACCAAGTGACCGCGAGCAAGGTCACGACCATAACACTTCGCACATACGCCAAATGTAGATTCACAGTTTACAACTGAACGTACTTTAACTTCATCGACACCTGCTTCTTCAAGGAAGGCAGCAATTTTTTCGTCAATTAAAGTATTACGTGGAAGAATGACTTCGTCAGAACCAGCACGTTTCACATCTTCAGCAACAACACGACCCAATACTCGAGCACCCAGATTCTCGATGACATCGCCACCTTGAATGAATGGCGTCATGACCAGACCGCCATAAGTACCACAATCCGGCTCGGTAATAACCAAATCCTGCGCTACGTCTACCAGACGACGAGTCAAGTAACCAGAGTTTGCTGTTTTAAGTGCTGTATCGGCCAAACCTTTACGCGCACCATGTGTTGAAATGAAGTACTGAAGTACTGTCAAACCTTCACGGAAGTTTGCTTTAATCGGGGTTTCAATGATCGAACCATCTGGTTTCGCCATCAAACCACGCATACCCGCCAACTGACGAATCTGAGCTGCCGAACCACGGGCACCCGAGTCAGACATCATGTAGATACTGTTGAATGATTTCTGTTTCTCATCTTCACCCTGTTTGTTCTTAACAGTCGTGAAAGACAAGTTGTCCATCATCGCTTTCGCTACCTGGTCATTGGTACGCGCCCAGATATCGACTACCTTGTTATAACGTTCACCGGCAGTTACGAAACCTTGTTCGAATTGTTGTTCGATTTCACGAACTTCAACTTCTGCTTTTTCGATGATCGAGTATTTCGCTGGTGGAATGAGCATGTCTTCCATACCAACAGATACACCAGAACGAGTCGCTTGACGGAAGCCCAGGTACATCAATTGGTCAGCAAAGATCACGGTATCTTTCAGACCCAATTTACGGTAGCAAGAGTTAATTAACTTGGAGATGTTCTTTTTCGTCATCTCAACGTTGATTTGCTGGAAGTCCATCCCTTCAGGAACAACTTCCCAAAGCAGACAGCGGCCTGGAGTCGTGTCAACAATAATGGTTTGCTGTTCACGGTTTCCATCTTCGTCAATCACAGTCTGGTGTACACGTGCTTTAACGCGAGCGTGTAAATCTACCTGACCTGTTGCAAGTGCACGGTTTACTTCATCAGTATCCGCGAACACCATGCCTTCACCTTTGGCATTGATTGCATCACGCGTGATGTAATACAAGCCCAAGACCACGTCCTGAGAAGGTACGATGATTGGCTCACCGTTGGCTGGTGACAAGATGTTGTTGGTCGACATCATTAACGCACGAGCTTCTAACTGAGCTTCAAGTGTTAATGGTACGTGTACCGCCATTTGGTCACCGTCGAAGTCGGCGTTAAACGCAGCACATACGAGTGGGTGTAGACGGATCGCTTTACCTTCAATCAGGGTTGGTTCAAATGCTTGAAGACCCAAACGGTGAAGTGTAGGCGCACGGTTCAACATCACTGGATGTTGACGGATCACGTGAGCAAGAACGTCCCAAACTTCTGGAGTTTCGCGCTCAACCATTTTCTTCGCAGCTTTAATGGTTGTTGCTTGGCCAGAAGCTTGCAGTTTTGCGAAAATGAATGGCTTGAATAATTCAAGTGCCATTTTCTTCGGAAGACCACATTGGTGCAAACGTAAAGTTGGACCTACAGTAATAACCGAACGACCAGAGTAATCGACACGCTTACCAAGTAAGTTTTGACGGAAACGACCTTGCTTACCTTTGATCATATCAGCCAAAGATTTAAGCGGACGTTTGTTCGAACCGGTAATTGCACGACCACGACGACCGTTATCAAGCAATGCATCTACAGACTCTTGCAGCATACGTTTTTCGTTACGTACGATAATGTCTGGAGCAGCAAGGTCAAGAAGACGTTTTAAACGGTTGTTACGGTTAATCACACGACGGTAAAGATCGTTCAAATCAGAAGTCGCGAAACGTCCACCTTCAAGCGGAACCAACGGACGAAGGTCTGGTGGAAGAACTGGCAATACAGTTAATACCATCCATTCTGGCTTGTTGTTTGACTCTTTGAACGCTTCCATCAACTTCAAGCGTTTAGACGCTTTTTTCAGCTTGGTTTCTGAAGTTGTGTTAGGAATTTCTTCGCGAAGACGTGAAATTTCAGCTTCAAGATCGATGTCTTTCAACAGGTCCTGAACAGCTTCTGCACCCATTTTTGCAGTGAATTCATCACCGTGCTCTTCTAACGCCGTGAAGTATTCTTCATCGTTCAGAAGTTGGTATTTCTCCATTGGAGTCATACCTGGGTCAGTGACCACGTAAGATTCGAAATACAATACGCGTTCGATGTCACGTAAAGTCATGTCTAGAAGAAGACCGATACGAGACGGTAATGATTTCAAGAACCAGATGTGCGCAACTGGAGAAGCCAATTCGATGTGACCCATACGCTCACGACGAACTTTCGCAGTTGTTACTTCAACGCCACATTTTTCACAAATGACGCCTTTGTATTTCATACGCTTGTATTTACCACACAAGCATTCGTAATCTTTTACCGGACCAAAGATTTTGGCACAGAACAAACCGTCACGTTCAGGTTTGAAGGTACGGTAGTTAATTGTCTCTGGCTTTTTAACTTCACCATGAGACCATGACTTAATCATTTCTGGTGACGCAAGACCAATACGGATGCGATCAAACTCTACTGGAGCATGACCATCAGAATCCGTCTTTTTGCGCATGATATCGAGCAAGTCTTTCAATTTTTTTCTCCGTGTGTTGTGGAGATTTTCACTTCACAACTGGGTCACAAATATTGTTTTTTAACTGAAATTTGGAATCTCCCCTAGCCCCTCTTTGATAAAGAGGGGAACTTTCCCCCTTTGAAAAAGGGGGTCAGGGGGATTTAATTAGTCACCATTTTTCAGTTCAATGTTGATACCTAAAGAACGGATCTCTTTGGTCAATACGTTGAACGATTCAGGCATACCTGGGTCCATGTAATGGTTACCATCTACAATGTTCTTATAGATACGAGTACGACCTTCAACGTCATCCGACTTAACAGTAAGCATTTCTTGGAGCGTGTAAGCTGCACCGTATGCTTCCAGTGCCCAGACTTCCATCTCACCGAAACGCTGACCACCGAACTGGGCTTTACCACCCAATGGTTGTTGCGTTACTAACGAGTAAGAACCTGTAGAACGCGCATGCATCTTGTCATCAACCAAGTGGTTCAGTTTCAGCATGTACATGTAACCTACAGTTACTGGACGGTCAAAACGTTCACCGGTACGGCCATCATACAATACCGTTTGACCAGTACGTGAAATGCCACCAAGTTCAAGCAATTCTTTGATTTGCGATTCTTCAGCACCATCGAATACCGGAGTTGCTAAAGGAACACCAGCACGCAAATTACCAGACAATGCCAAGATTTCATCATCAGTTAAGCTGTCAAGATCTTCTTGCTGACCGCCAACTTTGTTGTAAATCTTGTCCAAGAAGTCACGAAGCTCAAGTACAGTGCGTTGCTCTTTCAGCATCTTGTCGATCTTGTCACCCAGACCCTTCGCTGCCATACCCAAGTGAGTTTCCAGAATCTGCCCCACGTTCATACGTGATGGTACACCTAGCGGGTTAAGTACCACATCCACAGGAACACCGTTGGCATCGTGCGGCATGTCTTCTACGGGCAAGATGTTGGATACAACACCCTTGTTACCGTGACGACCCGCCATCTTATCACCCGGCTGGATGCGACGTTTAACTGCGAGGTAAACCTTAACCACTTTCAATACGCCAGTGGTCAGTTCATCACCGGTAGAAAGTTTGCGTTTTTTCTCAGCAAATTTCTCGTCAATTTCTTGGCTCTTCTCTTTCAAGAACACCTGAATTTGCGTTAAACGCTCAGCAATTGCTTCATCACTTGGCTGGATATCCAGTAAGTCAACAAGCTCTAAACCAGACAATACTTCTTCAGTCAGCTTGTCACCGCGTTTAGTGGTACCACCACCATTCGATTCTTGACCTTTTAACAGGCGAACAATACGTTCACGTGCTGCTTCTTCGAAGATTTTAAATTCTTCTTTCAAGTCTTTACGGTAAGCATCAAGCTGTGCTTTCTCAATGGCTTGAGCACGTTCGTCTTTTTCAAGACCGTCACGTGTAAACACTTGAACGTCAATTACAGTACCTTTCACGCCTGAAGACACACGTAAAGAAGAGTCTTTAACGTCAGCTGCTTTTTCACCGAAGATTGCACGAAGCAATTTTTCTTCAGGCGTCAACTGCGTTTCACCTTTCGGTGTTACTTTACCAACCAGGATGTCACCCGCTGTTACTTCAGCACCGATGTAAACAATACCTGACTCGTCCAGTTTAGACAGTGCAGCTTCGCCAACGTTAGGAATATCAGCAGTAATTTCTTCTGCACCTAACTTGGTATCACGTGCAACACATGACAATTCTTGAATATGAATCGACGTTAAACGGTCTTCTTGAAGAACACGCTCAGATAACAAGATCGAGTCTTCGTAGTTGTAACCGTTCCAGGTCATGAACGCTACGCGCATGTTTTGACCAAGCGCCAATTCACCGCCATCCGTAGATGGACCATCCGCAAGAACGTCACCACGACCAACTTTATCACCAAGTTTCACAAGAACTTTCTGGTTGATACAAGTGTTCTGGTTCGAACGTGTATATTTGATCAGGTTGTAAATATCTACACCTGCTTCACCTGCGATCATCTCTTCTTCGTTGACACGAATTACCACACGAGACGCGTCTACAAATTCAATACGACCACCACGTTTCGCAAGTACACATACACCTGAGTCGTGCGCTACGTTTGCTTCCATACCAGTACCAACAAGCGGCTTGTCGGCGATCAACGTAGGTACTGCCTGACGTTGCATGTTTGAACCCATCAATGCACGGTTCGCATCATCGTGTTCAAGGAATGGAATAAGTGATGCAGCAACAGATACAACCTGTTGAGCAGATACATCCATATGCGTCACTTTTTCAGGAGGCATACGTACGAAATCACCTTGGTGACGTACAGAAACGAATTCTTCAGTCAGGTTACCTTCTTTATCAATTGCAGAATCGGCCTGTGCAATGACAGTACCTACTTCTTCAATTGCAGAAAGATATTCAACGTCATCTGTTACACGACCATCTACAACTTTACGGTATGGAGTTTCCAGGAAACCGAAGTTATTACATTTCGCATAAACAGAAAGTGAGTTAATCAAACCAATGTTTGGACCCTCAGGAGTCTCAATTGGACACACACGACCATAGTGAGTTTGATGTACGTCACGTACTTCGAAGCCCGCACGTTCACGTGTCAAACCACCAGGCCCAAGCGCTGATACACGACGTTTGTGTGTAATTTCAGACAACGGGTTGTTTTGGTCCATGAACTGAGACAACTGACTTGAACCAAAGAATTCTTTGATTGCAGCAGCAACTGGTTTCGCATTGATTAAATCTTGCGGAGACAAGTTGTCAGTTTCAGCTTGGCTTAAACGTTCTTTAACAGCACGTTCAACACGAACAAGACCAACACGGAACTGGTTTTCTGTCATTTCACCAACAGAACGAACACGACGGTTACCTAAATGGTCAATATCGTCGACTTCACCTTTACCGTTACGAATTTCAACCAATGTTTTTAATACATCAGTGATGTCTTCGTTTGAAAGAATACCTTCAACTTCACGAGACTTCTGATCAGTACCGACTTCGTAAGGACGACCCAAACGACGGTTGAACTTCATACGACCGACCGGAGACAAGTCATAACGTTCAGAAGAGAAGAACAGGTTGTTGAACAGGTTCTCAGCAGCTTCTTTTGTTGGTGGCTCGCCTGGACGCATCACTTTGTAAATTTCTACCAGTGCTTCTTCACGACCAGTAGTTGTATCAGCACGTAAAGAGTCAGCAATGAATGAACCGCGATCGATATCATTCGTGAACAATACGTTAAATTGTTTTACGCCACCTTCAGCCAATTTCACCATGATCTCATGGCTCAATACCGTATTGGCTGCAATCACTTCACCGTCACGTAAAGCAACATCTTCAGCAACAATACGTTCGTACAAGTATTCATCCGGAACAGAAAGTTTTTCTAAACCAGCAGCTTCCATCTGACGTACGTGACGCGCATTGATACGTTTACCTTGCTCTACAATCACTTTACCGTCATTGTCAGCAATGTCGAATTGCGCCATTTCGCCACGAAGACGTTCTGGAACCAGGTCAATCTGGTAGCTACCCATGTCAAGATACACAGGTACTTTTTCGTAGAACATATCCAGGATTTGTTCGTTGCTATAACCCAAAGCACGAAGAACCACAGTCGCAAGCAATTTACGACGACGGTCAATACGAACATATACAAGGTCTTTAGCATCGAATTCGAAATCCAGCCATGAACCACGGTAAGGAATGATACGTGCAGAATAAAGAACTTTACCGCTAGAATGTGTTTTGCCTTTATCGTGGTCAAAGAACACGCCTGGTGAACGGTGTAATTGAGATACGATTACACGCTCAGTACCATTGATGACAAAAGTACCGTTTTCTGTCATAAGTGGCATTTCACCCATGTACACTTCTTGTTCACGTACGTCTTTAATTGATTTGGTTTCGCGATCTTTTAAGATCAAACGAATTTTTACACGCATTGGTGCTGCATAAGTTGAACCGCGTAAAATACATTCACGCACGTCAAACTCAGGCTTACCAAGACTATACTCAACAAATTCTAAAGCAGCATTGCCAGAATAACTTTCAATAGGAAAAACTGAACGAAATGCGGCTTGGAGACCGATATCTTCGCGGTTTTTTGGTGTTTTGCCATCTTGTAAGAATGTTCGGTACGAGTCGACCTGAATCGCGAGCAAGTACGGAGCATCCATGACGCTAGGCAATTTACCAAAATTCTTACGGATCCGTTTCTTTTCGGTATATGAGTATGCCATCTGGAGTCCTCGGAAAGTAAACTAAGTCCGCCTGCAGAACGGACCTAGAAGGAATTACACAGGCCGATATGGCCACCACTTTTTACAAATGCTGCAATTTTTAGTGGTATTAAAACGCTTAGCAATATTTTCAAATATAAAAAATATTGGTAAACGTTTGATATTATTGATTATTATAATAATTGATGCTTTTTTACACCAATCAAACAAAAATCGAGCCGATAATTGTAACGCAAAAAGGCTGATGACCCAAGAGCCATCAGCCAATTTTTGGGGTCAATTTAAAATTAGACCCCGATCGAAATTACTTAACAGTAACTGTAGCACCAGTTTCTTCAAGTTTTTTCTTAAGTTCTTCAGCTTCTTCTTTAGAAACGCCTTCTTTAAGAACTGAAGGAGCGCCTTCAACCATGTCTTTAGCTTCTTTCAAGCCAAGACCAGTGATTTCACGAACTGCTTTAATTACAGCTACTTTGTTAGCACCGAAAGAAGTCAACTCAACGTTGAATTCAGTTTGTTCTTCAACAGCAGCACCAGCAGCAGGACCAGCAGCAACAGCTACAGCAGCAGCAGATACGTTGAATTTTTCTTCAAAAGCAGAGATAAGTTCAACAAGTTCAAGAACAGTTTTTTCAGCAACTGCGTTTAAGATTTCTTCGTTAGTTAAAGCCATGAGAATAACTCCAAATGGGGATTGAATGGTGTGAAAGTAAATTTAAGCTTATGCAGCTTCTGACTCGTTTTTCTCTTTGAGCGCAGTAATAAGGCGACCCAATTTCGAAATAGGAGCTTGAAGAACGTTTGCAAGCATAGTAAGCGCTTTTTCTTGGTTTGGAAGGTTTGCGATAACGCTAACTTCAGCACCTTGATAAACCTTGCCGTCAAATGCAGCAGCTTTAAGTTCAAATGCTTTGTTAGTTTTAGCAAATTCTTCAAACAAGCGAGCAGCTGCGCCCATGTCGTCTTCAGAAGTTGAGAAAGCTAAGATTGTTGGGCCAACAAGGTTGTCATTCAAGATATTGAATTGAGTATCTTGAAGAGCACGTTTAGCTAAAGTATTACGCACAACACGTGTAGCAACACCTAGTTTACGAGCTTCAACACGAAGAGCAGTTAATTGCTCAACAGTTAAACCTTGGTAGTCAGCAACAACAGCAGCAAATGCAGTAGAAGCAACTTCAGCTACTTCAGCTACGATCTGTTTTTTGCCTTCGATAAGAAGAGCCATTGTAAAACCTCCTAACGGTGATTTATGCACTTACAAAGAAGTACACTCCCAATTCGTAAGGCCATCACTGGACTTACACGCGGAGGATGAACAAATCACACCACCGCGTCTACTCGGACTGGACTTTTAAGAAGTGAGTTCCAAAGAACTCCCCTCGCCCGAGGTCTTTGACGCTGACAAATTTACATTTATCAATTCAAAGTTTGCCTAAGTTCGCAAAATACGACGAAGCGTTTCTTGCGTAAGTTTTAAAGTAGTACTTTAAAACTTACTCAGGGCTTTAAAATTCTTTTCTAAGTCAAACTTAGTTAGATACGTTTGCTACATCAATAGTAAGACCAGGACCCATAGTTGAGCTTAAAGTGATCTTTTTGATGTAAACACCTTTAGAAGTCGCAGGTTTTGCTTTCTTAAGGTCAGCTACAAGAGCTTCAACGTTTTGACGAACAGCAGCAGCTTCAAAGCCAACTTGACCGATCGCAGCGTGGATGATACCCGCTTTGTCTACACGGTAACGTGCTTGACCAGCTTTAGCGTTTTTAACAGCGCCAGCTACGTCAGGAGTTACTGTACCCACTTTAGGGTTTGGCATTAAGCCACGTGGACCAAGAATCGTACCAAGTTTACCTACAACGCGCATTGCATCTGGAGCAGCAATTACTACGTCGAAATCAAGGTTACCCGCTTGAATGCTTTCAGCAAGATCATCAAAACCAACGATGTCTGCGCCTTCAGCTTTAGCAGCTTCAGCAGCAGCACCTTGAGCAAACACAGCAACACGTACAGTTTTACCAGTACCTGCAGGAAGTGTAGTCGCGCCACGAACAACCTGGTCAGATTTACGTGGGTCAACACCTAGATTTACTGATACATCCAAAGATTCTTTGAATTTAGCAGCAGGAAGGCTAGTTAAAACTTGTACTGCTTCTTCCAAAGTGTAAACTTTGTTTGCTTCTACAGCAGCAGCAATGGCTTTTTGACGTTTAGTTAATTTAGCCATGTCTTATAGCTCCACTTCCAAGCCCATAGAACGCGCAGAACCAGCAATGGTACGTACACGTGCGTCTAAATCAGCACCAGTTAAATCTGGTTCTTTAGTAGTCGCAATTTCTTCTAACTGAGCACGAGTCAACTTACCAACTTTAGTTTTGTTAGGTACAGCTGAACCCTTTTGAATACCAGCAGCTTTCTTAAGAAGAATAGCAGCAGGTGGAGTTTTCATGATAAATGTGAACGACTTGTCGTTGTACACAGTAATCACTACAGGAATTGGAAGACCTGGTTCAACTTTTTGTGTAGCAGCATTGAATTCTTTACAGAATGCCATGATGTTAACACCACGTTGACCTAGTGCAGGACCAATCGGTGGAGATGGATTCGCTTTACCAGCTGGAACTTGCAGCTTGATATAGCCGTCAATCTTCTTAGCCATTTCAAATTACCTCTGGGTACAAACGCCGCTAGGCTCCCCAACGCTATTTATGTAACAATACTGTTACAACAACAATGCCCGATCCATAACAAATCGGGCGTTTTCAATCCAACTTAAATCAGTTCGCTTTTTCGACTTGACGAAATTCGAGCTCAACCTGAGTTGGACGATTGAATACATTGATTGTCAACGTCAAACGTGACTTCTCGTAAAGAACTTCTTCCACCACACCTTTAAAGTCGGTAAATGGACCATCAATAACGAGTAATTCTTCGCCTGGCTCAAACATCGTCTTAGGACGAGGTGCTTCACCAGTATTGCGTACACGCGCAAGAATCGCATCAGCTTCTTTTTGCGTAATTGGTGCAGGTTTCTCTGCTGTACCACCAATGAAACCCAATACTTTTGGACATTCTTTAACGATGTGCCAGGTATCATCATTCATTTCCATTTCGACTAATACGTAGCCAGGAAAGAATTTACGCTCTGATTTACGCTTCTTACCATCCTTCATCTCTACCACTTCTTCGGTAGGAACCAGGACTTCACCAAAGCTATCGGCTACAGCGCTACGCTGGATTCGATCATTAAGTGAACGCATCACTTGTTTTTCATAACCTGAATAGGCATGAATAATGTACCAACGTTTCATAGCTCTTTTACCCGATAAAAAACTTCATTAACCAGCCCAAGATGTAATCAAAACACCATAAAACAATGGCAGCGATTACAACAACAGCAAGAACATGCCAAGATGTGGATACCGTTTCCTGCTTAGTCGGCCAAGTCACACGACGCAGCTCAATTCGAGCGTCTTTCAACAAACGAACAAAGCCTTTGCCTTGATGGGTGGCGTATAATAAACCTAAAGCCACTACGATACAAGCCAAAATTATTCCAACGCGCACCCAAACACTATTGGCTGGTGCCCAATACGCTGGCAAATACTGCCCCCCTATGGCTGCACCGATTAACAAAATCAATGCGATAACCCATAGAACAATATCTAAAGGGGAACCAGAATTAACAACTTCAGCAGAATTATTTCTTTGTGGAATTGGCGCTTCGCTTAATGCGTCACGCGATTTATCATTCGACATTTTTGTACTCGTCGTAGGCTTCGCGACTTATTATATGACAATTTAACCAGCATCAAGCTTTTTTTTAAAAAAATGGCAGGCCAGGAGGGACTCGAACCCCCAACATTCGGTTTTGGAGACCGACGCTCTACCAATTGAACTACTGACCTACAGTACAAATCGGGAACTAAAGTCCCCGATCTGTAATTTCAACTTATGGTTGCTATTATGCAGTTACTTTAGCAACAACACCAGCACCAACTGTACGACCACCTTCACGGATCGCAAAACGTAGACCTGGGTCCATTGCGATTGGGTGAATCAATTCTACTGACATTTCTACGTTGTCACCAGGCATAACCATTTCAACGCCTTCTTTCAAAGAAATCGCGCCAGTTACGTCAGTTGTACGGAAATAGAACTGTGGACGGTAACCGTTAAGGAATGGAGTGTGACGACCACCTTCTTCTTTAGAAAGTACGTATACTTCTGCATCGAATTTAGTGTGCGGCTTGATTGTA
>NZ_JBIQOC010000101.1:0-12542 GCF_044130295.1 Acinetobacter uliginosus
CTTTGAACATACAAAAATTGATGTTCCACGGCTTCTAAGACATTGATTTTAGGTTCAGGATTGGGGTCGCCATGACGTTACTTTAGGGTGTACTCTAAATTTACATAACATCTCTTATGCGAAATTAAAGTTCCAAGCTAAAAACTTTAACAACCATTCTTTATACAAATAAGAGTCGTGATAGTCCAAACAATAATTATCTATATTCTTAGTGACTTTCATACTTAACTTACTTATATGAACTCAACTCTCTCAACGTTCACCATCACCCCTTCGGGCTGATGGTGAACGTTGAGAGAGTTTCGGCAATACTCACCCTAAGAGCTAGCAAGAATTGCTAGCTCTTAAAGTATTACCGAATACCAATTTTGGGCTGACGGAGCCACGCATCGGTCGTCACGGCAGTAGGTAATTGTGCTTTCCTACATAGGCTGAGATTACGATTCACACACCGCATCGACACGTTCTCAAACCGAACAGACACTTTTCTCTGTGAGGGTTTCCCCAACATACAACTTAAAGCTTTTCTGAACTACTCATCACGTTGTTGCTTTGTCGATATTCCCTAGTAACAACTTAATCAGTGGTGCGCTAGCGTCGCTTAATCCTTCCACCCACACCATCAGAACCCACAAAATATGTAGATTGAGCAAATCCTAGCAAAATTTTAAAAATCAGATTTCGTTTGGTTGGGTTTCAGCATATTTAGCTCATAAATAAAAATATTTAAGAACTAAAGTTGAACATCTGAAACATTTGATGACCTTTTCAGAGCGAATGAATAGAACTATTTTTTATCTAATTTTTTTTGTTTTAATATTTCATATTCAAATAACTGTTGACCGTCGTAACTGTAGGAAGCCAAACCGTCTATAACTTTAATAAATAATTCAATGTCCTCAAAATATGTAGATTCTTTTGTAGAAATGGCACTATAAATTTTTGTTTTAGAAACTTTTTTCCAAAAGTTCGCATTATTTACAATACTATTTGTTACCTTACTCCTATCTTCTGGTATTTCTTTATTTAGTTTCTTAAAGGCTGCTAACACTGCCCCGCCTAGCTCAAATTTAAGTTGATTCTCTGCTTTACGTTTTTTACCTTCACCCTTTTTTTGGATCTGACTTAAATAAAGCTCAAGATCCTTCAATTTCAGTTGTTGAGCCTTGAAACGGTAATAGCGCGTACACATCGTTTTTAGAATATTACGTTCAGCTAGATCTAAATTTCCCTTTTGATCATCCTGGTACAGATCTACGATTTTTTGTTCATATTCAGTTTTAAGAGGCAGATTATTCAACTCTTCAAACAGCAATTTCAACTTCAGATGTTCACGATAAGGTTTTAAAGCCTCTTTGACCAAGATCTGTTGAGCTTCAGACAACATATCAAAATTAAAGTCTTCAGTTTGTAGTGCAGTAATAACCTGATTTTGAAGTTCAGAACGATCCCTTTTCTCTAAAAGAAACTCAACGAAAGCATGTAACTCTGCTATTTGTAAAAGTTGAGCTGGTCTACCACGCTTTTTTGCTTTTTCTTGGGTCATATCATCTGCCGCCAAATTTTCAGAACTGTTACCGATTTAAATATGGTTTTACCATATTTAAATCGGTCAGTCTGAAAATAATTATTTAAATTAAAAATAAAATTTCTTGAAAAGAATTTTTATTTTTAATTTAAATAATTCGCACTTGACAGTTTCTCCTGATCGGAGAAACTAGTACGCAATGGGGCGATTCCCCCTTGACCCCCTTCAACCGGATTTTTCAGCCATCCAGGCATTCCAAATCCGGGCGGTTTTCATTCCGTTTCACTGCATAAAAACCGGTCTAGAACCCAACAGAGGTAAGCATGGCCAGCTATCATTTCAGCGTCAAAAGTAAAAATAAAGGCTACGCCATTCAGCATTACCTCTACATTGCACGGCTAATGCAGTATGAGCAGGTTCGCAAAAACAGTAATGAGGTGCTGGAACATGTTGAGCCTGGCCGCTGTATGCCTTCTTTCGTTAAAGATCCAATCGAATTTTGGCATGCAGCAGATACTTATGAACGAGCGAATGCCAAGGCCTATATGGAGTATGAAATTGCCCTACCAAATGAATTCACGCCAGAACAGCGTAAAACGCTCATAGAGACGTTTTTAGACAAACATGTAGCTAGCTTCAACTATCCACATTCATACGCCATACACAACGTAAAATCACGCATTAGTGGCGAAGAACAGCCCCATTGCCACCTCATGTTTTCCCTCAAAGTCGATGACGGCATTGAACGCACAGTAGAACAGTACTTTAAACGCTACAATCCTCAAGATCCGGCAAAAGGCGGTGCCAAGAAAATCCAACTCCAAAATGGTCATGATGATTATTCAGCTTTCCTGATCTATATCCGGAAACAATGGGAAAACCACCTCAATGATGCTTTGGCCGAGCACTGCCCTACTGTGACCTACCAGATTGACGGCCAAGAGATCAGCATCAAAAACCAAGTTTCTGCTGACAGCTATGAAAAGTACAATGAACTTCACGGCACGATGTATATCCCCGAACCCAAACTCGGTGTAGGAAAACAGAATGAAACGTTGGAATACCTGGCTGAAATCCAGAAAATCAGACAGCACAACCAGCAAGAAAGAGAACTAGAAGAACGCCAAAAACGCTTAGATCAACAACATGAATATTTTTATAGTGCTGAAAACAATCCATTTTCTTCATTAGAAGTCATGTATTACCTGAATTATTTAATAAAGAATGCAAAAAATAAGGAAAAACTGAAACACGATTTTAATGAAATTATCAAAATCCAAGAACCAATATTAACGCAAGAAGGTTGGAACCTTCACGAAATGAATCGAACATTAAAAGATTCACAACATAACTCAACACCATGTTTTGAGTTTGAAGTGTATTCACAGCCAGAGTATCAATTACCAACACAAAATAGGACACCTCAACCTATTCAACCTGAACCAACACAGCCAAAATCAGATGATTATGATCACGGTGGCCCAGGTTTTTAAAATTATTTGATTGTGTCCTGACTTTACCGAGCGAGTGTCTACGAGCGAACAATGAAAAGTCGCGCCTAGACTCTCTGAAAAACCGCTTTTTTTCAGCATAAAAACACCAGATAACTAATGATTAGATGCTTGGCTTTGGATTATGTGCTTTTGCTTTTCAAAAATTGAAAATTACAGATTGAATGAACCAAAAAATTGCCCCCGGCATCGAGCAGAGCGAGATGCAATAGAGTTTGAGCGTAGCGAAAACCAAGGGCAATTTTTCATTTATGGGTTTTTAATTATTTTTAATACTTTTAAATACTTTTAGCTCCAAATTAAATAATATTAATCAAATATTTACATGTTGGTTTGAATAGGTTTATGCAGCAATTAGAATAGGTTTATGCAGCAATTAGAATAGGTTTATGCAGCAATTAGAATAGGTTTATGCAGCAATAAACTAGGCTTAATTAAAACCTAGTTTAAATAGGTTTTATATATTGCTATTCAAAGCAAATAAGGGTAAATTATGTCCATAAATATATTAGAGTTTTTAAGGCTATCGCCTTAAAAAATGGGCTAATCCATGATTAGATTGAACGTGCCTATGGATAAAAAAATGAAAAAATCTATGAATAAAGGTTATCCCATGGGCGATTTAGTTGTTAAATCAAATGATTTGATCAATGCATCTTATAATTTAGGTGTTGTTGAACAAAGGTTATTACTTCTGTGCATTATTGCTGCACGAAAAAAGAAAGCAGAACTGTCTCCATCTGATGTTTTCTATATACATGCTTCTGAATACATCCAACAATTTAATGTAGATCGTAGTGTTGCATATCGTGCATTGGCTGAAGGTATCAAAGGAATTTATGATTCTGAAATTAAATTAACTTCTCCTAATTCAAAAAAGAGAATTAACATTAGATGGTGTTGGAAAGCTGAGTATGATGAAGATAATGCAACAGTCGGGATAGCGTTTACAGAGGATGTAATTCCTCTGATTTCAGCACTAGAACAACGGTTCACATCATATGATATAGATCAAATCGCTAAATTAACGAGTAAATACGCAATCCGCTTATACGAACTCATTATTTCATGGCGCTTGACCAATAAAACTCCAATCTACGAACTAGACGATTTCAGAAATAAACTTGGATTAGGTGTTACCGAATACAAGACAATGAGTAACTTTAATACGAATGTGTTAAATATCGCTATTCAGCAAATTAATAAATTTACAGATATTAAAGTTAAAGTTAATAGGCATAAAAAAGGAGTGAAAATTTCAGGATTTTCATTTGAAATAACTCAAAGAAAAACTAAGCAACAAAGCAATTTATCTCAAGATAATACCGATAAGTTCTACAAGCTTACAGATTCCCAAATAAATATGTTTGGTAATCAACTATCTCGACTACCTGAACTTTCTAATTTAGCTGTAGAGGGCGAAAGCTATGAGGCCCTCGCTGCAAAGATAAAGGAAATGCTCAGAGAGCCAGAGCAGCAACGGCAATTTTTACCAAATCTAAGAAACTTAGGCTTCAAACCTTGAGTGTATTGGAGAATACACTTATTGTATTCTCCAATACGTATCGTAAATACACAGTAATACACCATGAAAACAAGTACAAAATACAGTGTTAGTGATGCAGCAACACTATATAAAAAATCTCGAGCTACAATTTATAAAGATATAAAAAACGGTACATTAAGCCGTGATCATGACGGTGCTATCGACTTTTCAGAATTACTTCGTGTTTATGGTGAGCCTTTTAGTGGAAAACAGTCAAAACGTATTGATACGTCTCCAATACAAAATCCGGATACACCCGAATACACTGATAAAACAGTTGTAGAACTCAAAAATCAGATCGATTTTTTAAAGAAACAACTAGAAAAAGCAGAAGATAGAGAAGCCAAAGCGAATACGCGCATCGATACACTTCTTACACTCATTGAAATGAAGCCACCAAAAGTCACCATTGAACCTGATAAGCACAATATTGAAAGTAGTACTCCTCCGATTACAGATGATATAGCAACGAATCCTCGGCTAGAAAAACTGAAAGAGGACGGATTGACTACTGAGAACAAGCGCATTCCAGTGCCTGAACAGATAGAACCGGAACCACAGAAAAGGGGGTTCCTGAGCCGTTTTTTCTTGCCGAATGGATAAGCTCATTGTTCACTGATACTAATCAAAACCGTGGAACATTGATCAAATAGTAGGCGTGGAACGTGAAGAATCCATAAAAAAGCCCATTTGAGGGTAAATGGGCTTTTCAATAGTATATAAGAAATTGATTTTTAAAGGAATAAAGATTGCATTTCGTATAAGGTGTATTATGTTAATTTTAGGAAAATGAAAGCTAAATTTGAAAGTAAGTATGAAAAAAATTTAAAATTTGGAGTGAGAAAAGTTCTGAATCCTGGTCGAGATTTTTTAGAAAATTTTTGGTTTTTTCATAAAGAAAAAACCAAGCATGCAGATTTTTTGATTAAAAAAATGAGTGTAATATTTCTATTTGAAGCTGTAATTTTTGAGTTCAGTGAAGTTTAAATTAGACATTTTTTCTGAATACCTTAAGATCTCTAATCTTTGCTTCAATTAAATGCATAAATGAAAAGAGTAATTTTAAATGTATGTCTATAATCTAAGTTATTCATCGTCTTTGTGATGATCGTTACCTAATAGCTTACAAGTAAAAATTATTGCTAATATTACTAAACTAGAAGAAATACCAGCATATAAGTTGGCTAAAGTTCCTCCATAAACAACGATATCTTCTAAAAACAGAATTACTATAATTATAATAGATACATGTAATATAATAACTTTTAGATCATGGAACTTATTAATTGATAGTGTCTTAAGAAATGAACTGTTGGTAAAAATAGCTTGTTGAATAAATAATTTATAAAAACCTGCTGAAATTAAATGAAATGTAATAGCAATTAATGAAATATCAAGGATTTTTAAAAATTTAACAACAACTATTTTTACTTCAAAATTAGTTGCGTATATATTTTTAACAATAAAAGTTATAGCATCTATAAGTAAATATATTGTTGATAAATATAAAAAAATAGATGAAATTATACAATTTATAATAACTATGATAACTAAAAACCTACTCTTTTCAAAAAAATTTTGGAGCACTTTATAACATCCCTTAAAATGTAAAAACCAACCAATTATTTAATCAAAATTGCGAATAAGCAATTGACTTGAAAAAAGCAGCATTGGTTGAATTGCCATACAAAACTTACAACCGTAGTCCCTATCTTTGATACTACCTAACTATTTTATATAATTGATAATTTATTTCTAAAATTTGAATTAATTTGTTGAAAATTATTTAAAAAGTTAAATCACAGATAGTAAATTGAATGGAAAAAGAAAATATTGATAGCTCTAGAGATTCATATCTAATTAAGTTTTTAATATCCGTATTTAACATAATGGTGGTTATACGAAATGCATACATTGAAATTTATAAAAATCAAAAACTTATGCTATAAATAATGTGCTCGATGATGTCGAAAAGCCGGCTTGGAAACAAGTCGGCTTTTTTATGAGCGGTTTTGATAGTTCTTGCCAATAATTTTGTTTAAAAAGTAGTCAATTTTGCGGTTTTTCCAATGTTCTCAACGTCCCAGGATCTAAAATTATCCCCATTTCCTGCGGATAAACCTGGGACAGTTTTTAATCATCTTTGTAAGCATTTACTTACGTCAATTTCGGTCCTTTGCTGCTATTCGGAATACTAGAATATTCATATGATTAATTCGTCAGGAACAGGAAGTTCCTTAGAATTAAAAAATGAGCACCAGGATGGCGCTATATAAGATACGTAAGAGTACAGAGACCGAATGTTCCAATAAAAAACCCCGGCAGGATGCTGGGGTTTTTTATTGCCTATCATTTCTCATTTGCAAAACAAGCATGATCCCCTATAAAATATAGACTATAATCTATATTTTGGTTGTGGTATGTGGACAGTCATTACGACAGATCTATTTAATGAATGGCTTGAACAGCAAGATGAATCGACACAAGAGAAAGTTTTAGCTGCCCTGGTTGTTCTACAGCAGCAGGGACCGAGTTTAGGCCGTCCTTTAGTAGATACTGTGTATGAGTCTAAATTTACCAATATGAAAGAACTGCGCGTTCAACATCGCGGTAGACCACTAAGAGCTTTCTTCGCATTTGATCCCTTACGACAGGCTATTGTTCTATGTATTGCTGATAAAGGCGGTAAAAAGCGTTTTTATAAAGACATGCTGGATATTGCAGATGAACAATACCAACTTCATCTCACCACCCTAGGAGATAAATCTAATGGCTAAGACTCTACAAGAATTGTTAGCTAGCCGCTCTCCAGAGAGCCAAGCCCGTATTCAAAAAATGGCAGATGAATTACTGCTAGAAAATCAGCTTCATCTTATTCGTGAAGAATTAGAGCTCTCTCAAAAAGAGCTTGCTGAAACTTTAGGAATAAAACAACCATCGCTTTCAGCAATAGAAAATCGTGGCAATGATTTGAAGATTTCGACCATGAAAAAGTATGTTGAGGCAATGGGTGGAAAGCTCCGTATTGATGTAGAGCTTCCGACAGGAAAACATATAGGATTCAATGTTTAACAATCAAAAATGGGAGCTATAGGCTCCCATTTTTGATTTCGTATAAGGTGTATTATGTTAATTTTAGAAAATCTTTAGATTAAAAGAAATTTTCCGAATATAAAAATGAGAGAATATGTCATCTGATTAAATTGAGCCTGTGTAACAAATCCTCTAGTTTTTAGTTCTAATAAAAACACTGGTCAAGGTGGCTCAACTCGGCGCTGGCTTTGCAGATGGTGTCTGCGAGAATGCCCTGCAGGGGGTGCGGAGCTGCTATTTCTGGAAGAAGCATATTCACTTGGTAACTAATGGCAACAGTAAGCGACCGTACTACTAAGTCCGGTCCGCTTAGTTCCATTGCGGTAAACGGATTCACGATGGCAACGCCAAGGCCTTGACGCACCATGGCGCAGACAGCCACTGAACTCGTGGTTTCAAGCAAGGTTACGCGATGTACTTTAGCGTCCTCGAACATCGCATCAATGGCGGTTCGATACGGGTCGCCAACCGCGAGGCTGATGAAGCGCTCGCCTGTAAAGTCGCGTGGTTGCAGTCGTGCCTTGCGGCACAGGCTGTGATCACGGGGCAAAACAGCCACTTCATTAACTTTCAGTAAGGGCTGCAAGGTAACTCCAACAGGTGCCTTTTGTGTTTCACTCAACCCCAGGTCAAAACGTTGTTCACTCATGGCTTGTTCCAACCAAGGCGACTCTAAGGGATGTACGCTGACTCCTAGTTCAGGATGTGTATGTGAGAGATATACCAGTGCGCGCGGTACCAAGGCATGGGCCAATGCCGGTAAACACGCAATGCGCAAGCGACCTGTCGCTTGCGTACGCAATTCACTGGCGCGCGCTGCGATCTGTTCCAAGCCTATAAACGAGCGTTCTACTTCCTGCATCAGCGCGAGTGCCCGCACAGTAGGTCTTAATCGGCCACGCACCCGGTCGAAAAGGTTAAACCCCAGTAACTGCTCCAAACGCCCCAGCTCGCGACTCAAAGTAGGCTGGCTTGACGCACACGCGTCGGCTGCACGCCCCAGGTTGCCGTGCAGCATGATGGCGCGAAACATCATCAGCTGGCGATGAGTTAAATTCATATCAATATTGAATAGCTAAATAATAAGAATAGCATTGATTGAATTGACTATGAAGGAGATCATCTATGATTGAATTGACTACAAGGGAAATCATCTATTTATGAATCCTTTTACTCCCACTACCATCGCTCCTTTGGCCCAGCAATTCAGTACCCCGCTGTGGATCTATGATGCCGACACCATTACGCGCCAGATTGCCGCTCTGCAGTTGTTTGACGTAGTGCGTTTCGCTCAGAAAGCCAATTCTAATACACATATCCTTCGCCTCATGAAGCGACAGGGCGTAGTGGTGGACTCAGTGTCTTTGGGTGAAATCGAACGTGCGTTGGCTAGTGGTTTTACGCCGGGCTTGCACAACGGGCACGCAGACATTGTGTTTACGGCTGATCTGCTGGACCGCGCTACGCTTGCGCGCGTGGTGGAACTAAATATTCCTGTGAACTGTGGTTCCATGGACATGCTGGATCAATTGGGTGCGGTCAACCCAGGGCACCCAGTGTGGTTACGCATCAATCCAGGTTTCGGGCATGGCCATTCGAAGAAAACAAATACTGGTGGAGAGCATAGCAAGCATGGCATCTGGCATGGCGACCTAGTACGCGCCTGCGAAAAGATCAAGTCAAACAGCCTGACCTTGCATGGCCTGCACATGCACATCGGCTCAGGCGTAGACTACACGCACTTGCAAGAAGTCTGCGGTGCCATGCTGAAGTTGGTAGAAGTAGTAAATGCGCAGGGTTTGGACCTGCACGCCATCTCGGCGGGTGGCGGGCTATCCGTTCCCTATCAGACTGGTGAACCCACGATTGATACAGCGCACTACTTTTCATTATGGAATACAGCGCGCCATGCTGTGGAACAACTACTGGAGCACCCAGTTAAACTAGAAATAGAACCAGGTCGCTATTTAATGGCCGAGTCTGGTGTGTTGGTCACTGAAGTACGCGCTACGAAGCAACAGGGCGCCAACTATTTTGTGATGGTGGACGCCGGTTTCAATGATCTGGTTCGCCCAGCTCTATACGGTGCCTACCACGGTATGGAGTTGATCCACTCTGATGGCACAGCGGTTAATGGCCAGCAGTTTGACACAGTAGTTGCCGGACCTCTGTGCGAGTCGGGAGATGTGTTTACGCAGGGAGACGGTGGCGTGGTGTTACACCGATCCTTGCCGCAGGCACAGGTGGGAGATCTGCTGGTATTGCACGACACTGGTGCGTATGGTGCCTCCATGTCATCGAACTACAACGCTCGCCCGCTGATTGCCGAAGTGCTGATGGAAAATGGGGAGCCCCGGCTTATTCGACGAAGGCAGACGGTGGCTGAGCTGCTCGCGCTGGAGGCGGTGTAAGGTAACCAGACAAAATCATCAACTTATCCAACTGGACCAGCAGCTACATTAATTCGAATTTTAGATGCTCACCCAAGCCTTATTTAAGAAAATTATTTAAAAAATGGGAGCTTAAAGCTCCCATTTTTGACTTCGCATAACGTGTATTATGTTAATTTTAGAAAAATTTAAACAGCAAAAGGACTCATATTATGCATTTTGAATGTAAAGAACATGAATTAGACTTTTTAGAACTAATTGATAACCTAATAGAATCAACAGAAGAGTTTGATAAAAAAATTACTCTTATAGATAAAAAATTAAATTTTATAAATCAACTAATTGAATTGGAAAAGGAGTATCTTAAGACTGATTTACAATTAAAAGCACAGGATGACAAGTATCATTTAGAGAGAAGAAAACTATTTGAGGGTTCAAAATCTAGAAATAACGTAGACTAATGCCAATATTTAAAATATTCTACTTTACTAAAATCAATAAATTAAAGAGATAACCTCATGATTCCTAACAATTCTTTCGTTGCTGACAATTTGGGACAGATTCAATTACAACAGCTAACACCTGAGCAAATAAAATATCAATTCTTTACTTCTCAAATTGGGTTCTTAGCACAACAAATCGCAAATCTAGGTCCTACTAATCCAAGTTTATCTGCAGAACTATTAAGAACTTATTTAGAGCTAAATAAACTATTAATAAATTCAGATTTAAAGCCATAATTTCAATTAACGTTTTATTTTAATAAAATCTTTTATTCTCAAAGATATAATTCATATAGTAATTTAAGTTAAATTCTATATAATTTCGCAAAATTTATTACTATTCATAATGTAAAAGGGATATCGTGTCTGCTCAATTGAAGACTTGCTTCGGATTCCAAACCACACGTTGTGACTACAACAATATAAATGCAGGTACTAAAAATTTACCTCATTTTGCTGAATCTAAGTTTTTAGAACAGCCTGGTAGCATTGGGGATGAAGTTTATCAATGGTTAACAGATGGTTATTACTTTTGGTTAAATAGTGATAGATATGCTGAGTGGTGGGGAGAATATAATCTAAAGTCTGATTATCTCATTACTCAATATGAAATTGTATTAGATCGAGATGATGTCCTTGATTTAATTGAAAACCCTGATGATGAAGATCATTTTTTTTGGTTAGTTGAAGCTTACCTAGAGAAATATAATGAATCGAAGGGTAAGCCGGGTGCAGAAAAGCTTCCAGAACCAACTGTTAGTTCAATTTTACACTTTTTCAAAAAAACTGATCCTGACGTTTTTCCATTTAAAGCTGTCACTATTACAGATTTATGGGAAGCAGAACCAGTTTTTCAATATTTAAAAAAACACAAGTATTTAAAAATGACACCCAATTCTAAGAGTGATCATGATAAATATAGACCTATGGGTAGACCCCAAATTTGTGTTTTTGAAGAAGTTAAAAACTGCATCACTAATTCAGTCCCTATATATCCTAGGGAATATGTAGATAGTTTTTCGGAGTAGAACATGACCAACAAAAGACAGCTTGCAAGAGCAGCCTTACAAGCATGGAAAACCAAAACTACTGCTGAGATGTTCATCGAGCAACATAAAGACGTACATTTTGCTAACACTAACAAATCACCAAAAGTAGAGTTAGTCAGTAGTACTGAACGATATATGGAATTAGTGACTAAAGAATTCGCTCACCTTACTATGCGAAGATCTAATCAATCTATGATTAAATCAGCATTCTCTAATCTATATATGAACGCGATAAAATTTGCTGATGTTCTTAATATTGAAGACGATAAGTGCTTTGAGAGTACTATTGAATCGTTAGGATCTGTGCAATCTAGCAGAAACTTACCTAAGGAATTTAATTTAGATTCTTACAAAAGTATTTCTTCAAATCTAAGCCCTTTGAGATGTTAAAATGAGTATCAAGCTACTTGACCATAAGGTCATGAGAAGTTTTATAATTTTCAATTCAGATCTTATAGATTTTTTTTCAAATATAAAAAAAGTAGAAGACCTTCCATTAAGTCATGAAATCATCCAACCATCCGATGGAGATGATGGCGTTTATTTCATACATTATGCATTCAAATACGAACCAAGCGAAGATGAACAATCTGAAGATCTAAAAGAGTTAGCTGTTGTAGATATGTTTTTCCGCTTCGAAGTATTGGGAGAAAATGCAAGACAGACATTAGAAGAATGTGTTCCAGCGATCTGTTATCCATATATGAGAAGTTTTTTAAGTACGCTATTTGCAAATAGTGGCGTTGAACCAATTTACTTACCCTTATGGTTCTATAAACAGTGATTTCAAAAAAGGTATCTACTTAGATACCTTTTTTATTTAACATAAAATCTCTTATGCGAAATTCAGTTGTAACCCCCAAATAGAAATGTCCGGTTTATCGATTGCTCGACCTAAGATCTCAGAACATAAGAATTTGAT
>NZ_JBIQOC010000102.1:0-12521 GCF_044130295.1 Acinetobacter uliginosus
AAGCTAAAGTGTAGCTATGAGGGTGCAGTTGCATTAGCTTGTATATTTATTTGGCTACCTTTATCGGGTAAATTCTATACTTGAAATGTCAACAGACCCTAATTAAAATCATATAAACTATAATGACAATGAGTATTGTCAATAAAAATCAGGATAAGTCATGAATTCTATTCAAGTAAAAAAAGAATTTAACGCACCCATCGATCAGGTTTTTGATTTGCTATCAAAGCATGCCACCTACAATGTAGCTTTTGCACCGATTCAGGTTGAACGGATTAAAGATTCTACAGATCCTGAGCGTCCGGATGGGGTGGGTTCGGTACGCCGTATGGGTTTTGGTCCCGTCAAGCCTTTACGGGAACAGATTACCTTGCTGGAACCGAATCAGCGTATCGAATACCAGATTGTGAAAAACCCTTTGGTGAAACACCATTTGGGCATTATCGAGTTTGAGGCTAAAGATGATGACAAAACCTTGGTTACCTATACCATTGAATTGCAGGCACGTGCACCTTTTATCAGTAAATTAATCCTTGCACAGCTTAAATCTGCGATTAAACTAGGTTTTTCGAAATTAGCTAAAACTTGTATAGGGTAAAGTGGAAAATTAATGACAGTTCAAATTATTACCATAGATGGGCCGAGTGGTTCCGGGAAAGGCACACTTGCGGCTAAACTGGCAGCACATTATCAATTTCATTTGCTTGATTCGGGTGCTCTATATCGTCTGCTCGGGCTGTCATTACATCAACAGGATTTACTCGATAGCCTGGATTCCGAACTGGAGCAGTGCATTAAAATTGCAACAAATTTAGACATAAAATTTGTGACGACTGAATCTGGTACCCGAGTTGAGCTTGATGGTGAAGATGTGACCCAAACTATCCGTACCGAACGGGTGGGAGAGTTTGCTTCAAAAGTTGCGGTAGTTCCTGAGCTTAGAGCAGCGCTATTGGAACGTCAACATGCATTTGCACAAGCTCCGGGACTGGTTGCCGATGGCAGGGATATGGCAACTTCCATTTTTCCGCAAGCTCAAGCAAAAATTTATCTGACGGCATCGGCTGAATCCCGAGCGGAGCGACGAGTAAAGCAGTTGCAGGGGATGGGGCTAGATGTTAAAATGAACGACATTTTAGCTAATATACAAGCTCGAGACAAAAGAGATATGGAGCGCACGGTCGCACCACTCAAACCGGCAGCAGATGCATATATTATTGATAGTTCAGAATTGAATATCGATGAAGTATTCAAATTGATGACCCATTTTGTCGACAAGCAGTTAGCTAATTAACGAATTTTCAGCAAAAGCATAGCTAGATCAGTTTATTACGGACTATGTGGAAGCTTAATTAAACCGGCCTTGTCTGATCCAAGACCGCTGACTTATCAGGTATATCATGACCGAATCTTTTGCAGCCCTCTTTGAAGAAAGCGAATTAAACCTCAACGTTGAAAAGGGTGCAGTCATCCAAGGCGTTGTAGTAAATATCGACTCTGACTGGGTAACAGTTGACACTGGCCTTAAATCAGAAGGTATTGTTGACCGCGCTGAATTCTTAAACGACCAACGTGAACTTGAAGTTCAAGTTGGCGATACTGTTGATGTTGTTGTTGAAGCTCTTGACAACGGTATGGGTCAAACAGTTTTATCACGTGAAAAAGCGAAACGTGCTGAAACTTGGACTAAACTTGAAAAAATCTTTGAAGACGGCGAAATCGTTACTGGTGTTATCTCTGGTAAAGTTAAAGGTGGTTTCACTGTTGACATCGGTCCAGTTCGTGCGTTCTTGCCAGGTTCTTTGGTAGACACTCGTCCTATCCGTGATACAACTCACCTTGAAGGCAAAGAGTTAGAATTCAAAGTAATCAAACTTGATGCTAAACGTAACAACGTTGTTGTATCTCGTCGTGCTGTTATGGAAGCTGAATCTTCAGCTGACCGTGAAGCTCTTCTTGCTCAGCTTGAAGAAGGTCAAACAGTTACTGGTACTATCAAGAACCTTACTGATTACGGCGCGTTCGTTGACCTTGGCGGTATCGATGGTCTTCTTCACATCACTGACATGGCTTGGAAACGTATCAAGCACCCTTCAGAAGTTGTTGAAGTTGGACAAGAAGTTACTGTTAAAGTACTTAAATTCGACCGCGAACGTAACCGCGTATCTTTAGGCCTTAAACAATTAGGCGAAGATCCATGGTTAGCGATCATGAACCGTTATCCTAAAGGTTCTATCGTTAAAGCGCGCGTAACTAACCTGACTGACTACGGTTGTTTCGCTGAAATCGCTGAAGGCGTTGAAGGTTTAGTACACGTTTCAGAAATGGACCACACTAACAAAAACATCCACCCATCTAAAGTTGTTCAGATCGGTGACGAAGTTGATGTTATGGTTCTTGAAGTGGACGAAGAACGTCGTCGTATTTCTTTGGGTATCAAACAAACTCGTGCTAACCCATGGGAAGAGTTTGCTAAAGACCACGACAAAGGCGAAAAAGTTTCAGGTACGATCAAATCAATCACTGATTTCGGTATCTTCATCGGTTTACCAGGCGGTATCGATGGTCTAGTTCACTTGTCTGACATCTCTTGGAACGAACAAGGCGAAGAAGCGATTCGTCGTTACAAGAAAGGTGACACTGTTGAAGCAGTTATCCTGTCTGTAGATGCTGAAGGTAACCGTATCAGCCTTGGTATCAAACAAATGAACAGCGATCCGTTCAACGATTTCTTGGCTGCTAACGAACGCGGTGCGCTTGTTAAAGGTACTGTAACTGCAGTTGACGCTCGTGGCGCTACTGTTAAGTTAGCTGACGAAGTTGAAGCGACTCTTAAAGCATCTGAAATCAACCGCGACCGCGTTGAAGATGCAACTAAGTTCCTTGAAGTTGGTCAAGAAGTTGAAGCTAAGATTATCAATGTAGACCGTAAATCTCGCTCTATCAACTTGTCTATCAAAGCGAAAGACGAAGCTGAAGAGAAAGAAGCGGTTGCTAACTTGAAAACAGCTGCAGCTGGTCAAGACAATGGTCCTAAGACTATTGGTGATTTGATCAAAGCTCAAATGGGTAACTAAGTAGATGTTAAAATGTATTGTTAATGTAAATTAACTAATACTTTTTACACAAATACTGTAAACGGTAGCGTAGTATTAACTTATTACGCTACCGTTTTGTATTTAAACAGGTTATTATCGTTTCATCTACAAAGTAGCTTGATAATTAAAGAGGTCGCAGATGACTACTGAAGCACTGAATAAGTCTGACTTAATAGAGCGAATTTCCCTAAAAAATCCACACTTGGCAGAACCTTTGGTTGAAGAAGCTGTTAAGATTATGATTGATCAAATGATAGCCGCATTATCATCTGATAATCGTATTGAAATCCGGGGTTTTGGCAGTTTTGCTTTGCATCACCGTGATCCACGTTTGGGGCGTAATCCTAAAACAGGTCGATCTGTTGAAGTAGCTGCGAAAGCAGTTCCGCATTTTAAACCTGGCAAAGCATTGCGTGATGCAGTAAACGAATCGGTACAGTAATAAAAAATTTATGGGGTGTTTATGCGTTACATTTTAGTCGCATTGCTCATTGTACTTTTTGGCTATTCATTGGCTCTTGTGCTGCAAAATGGTACTGAACTTTCAGTTGACCTATTGTTTACACAGGTACCGGCAATGCGTTTAGGTTTATTGCTGTTATTAACCTTGGCATTAGGTGTGGCATTGGGTTTGTTGTTAGGGGTACAAATTTTCCGGGTATTTCAAAATAATTGGGAAATTAAGCGACTACGTAAAGACATCGAACATCTTCGAAAAGAACAAATACAGGCGGCACAACTGGCAGCAGCTGAGGCAGCAGCTCATAGCAGACATGAAAAAACAGTTTTAGACATTCATTCGAATGATCGTTCGTCTAATCCCTTGTAGTGCTGTGTGTTAGTGATAATGTTTGGGTTTTAGCCAGCCAGCTTGAAACCGAAACATTGAATAAATTTTGGGACACCCTAAAGTAAATGCTTCAGGGTGTTTTTTATTTTTACAAGCTAACCTTATAAGGAAAATTTAAAGCAATAACGTCAATGAACTAATTTTTTATCACTTTGTTAAACCTTGGAATACCTTTTATAATAAGCTTTCTTTTTTGTCTGAGCGAAGGTAAGTCTCTTGAGTATCATTGTTGCACTGGATGCTAAAAGCCAATATGACGCATTAACGATTGCAGAGCAGTTAGACCCTGCATTATGTCGGGTGAAAGTTGGTAAAGAGCTATTTACTCATGAAGGCCCAAATGTGGTAAAGGCATTACATGACAAGGGTTTTGAAGTTTTCCTGGACTTGAAGTTTCATGATATTCCCAATACTACGGCTCAAGCCGTATGTGCAGCAGCAGACCTAGGTGTTTGGATGGTGAATGTGCATGCATCAGGTGGCCGTAAGATGATGGAAACCTGTGTAGAGCGCTTAAAAGCGGGTAACTATAATACGCAGCTGATTGCAGTGACTGTGTTGACTTCAATGGGCCGTGAAGATTTAAAAGATATTGGTTTAGATGTTGAACCATTTGAACAAGTGCAACGTCTTGCAAAACTCACTCAGGAAAGTGGTCTGGATGGGGTGGTTTGTTCTGCTCAGGAAGCCAAAATGCTGCGTGAAACTTTAGGCCAGGGCTTTGCTTTAGTCACTCCGGGCATTCGTCCGGCGGGTGCTGCGGCAGATGACCAAAAACGTATTGTCACACCTAAGCAAGCCATGCTGGATGGTTCTACACATTTGGTGATTGGACGACCAATTACTAAGTCGGACAATCCGCGTCAAATGCTAAAAGATATTTTGGCGACCTTGTAACTTTACACCCTCTCCCTTGCGGAGCAGTGTTCCTCATCTCCCAAAGGGAGAGAGAACGTCTCATTATTGTAAAAATGGACAAGTTCTCCTTCTGGGAGAGGAGGTAAGAGAGGGATAAATATAAAAATTAAACTGCTGCCAGCACACTCACCAATATGGGCGCTAGTATAGAAAGAATAAAGCCACTGACCATGGCGTGTGGAATGAAATCATTGCCACATGCCTGTTTTACCATCGGCAAAGTGACATCCATTGCTGTTGCTCCTGCTGAAGAAATTGCAGAGCGTGGATAACGCCAACCGATAATATACATAAACACAATTGCCAGAATTTCTCGAAACAAGTCATTCATCAGTGCAATACTGCCAAGATGGGCATTTTTGAGTTCTGTGACCACAATACCGGTCATGGAATAAAAGCCATAACCTTGGGACAGCATGATGAGATCTTTTAAACTAATGTCTTGAATCAGTGTAGTTGTAACGAAAGCACCCAGTAGTGAACCGACTATACAGCCCAATGGCACCAGTAAAATTTTCCAATTCAACCAAGATCGGTCTAAGGGTGAATAGGCAAGATCCAAGCCAATCATGAACATGAACGCCAGCAATAGGTTCCAGGTACTTATATGCAATGTGTAGCCCATGTGGGCTTTAGATTCAGAAAGTACATAGCCTAATGCCAAGGCAATAAAAGCATAACTGATGTTGATCAGGGATTTGCTCACAAGGCTCATAGACACTTTGCCGTGACTCGGTTGATAACCCAAAAGCCTGAATAACACATAACAGCAGAGGAATGCGCCGAGACTGGTGAGTATGGCTAAAACAGCGGCCTGATTCAGGATTTGCCAAGGCTGAGCAACCGTATGCAATGTTTGCCTAAACTCAATGGCAATAGCAATCAGCAGAATATAGGTAAAATAGGGCAGAATCTTAAAAGCAAGATCCTCAAGCCAGTGAGGTAAGCGTCTTGCCAAAATAAATCCGAGCGCTAAACAAAACAGTAACTGGAAAATCAACCAAAAGGATTGCATAAAGAATTAAGCAGCTAATAAATACCTGTTTATTATGACCATTAAATATTTAGGCTGCACGACTTCCAGTTGTTTTATTTAGCAGACGGAAGTCAGCGGGATTAAGCTTTTTTGTCTGTAGCCAGTATTTCCAGGTATAAGTAGGCCACAGGGCAAAGTTCTTGCCGCTATCTTGCTGGTACCAGCTCACACAGCCAGATTGCCAGACTGTGCTATCCAGCCATTTTTGTACACGCTGGTTGAATCGGTCTTGTACTTGATCTTTAACCACAATGGCATGACTCTGCGTGTTTTTGACCAGTTCAATCATTTGTAGAATATAGTTCACCTGAGATTCAATCATAAAAATCACAGAGTTGTGTGCCAAAACCGTATTAGGCCCCAGCAACTGAAATAAATTGGGAAAGCCTTTGGTACACATCCCATAAAAGCTTTCTGCACCCTCCTGCCAGGCATCGTGCAAATCTTGTCCGTATTCACCACTACATTGAAATGATTTTAGATAGATGCGTGGATCGGTAATAAAACCGGTTCCATAAATTAAGCAATCAATCTTACGTTCTTTGCCATCTTTGGTAATGATGCTGTTTTCAGTAAATTCCTGAATAGCCTCGGTCACCAGTTCAACATTGCTTCGGTTAAAAATGGGATAGTACTTATTGGATACCAAAATACGTTTGCATCCCATGATGTAATCAGGTGTCAGTTTTTGCACCAGATTTTTGTCTTTGACCTGAAACTTGATAAAAGCTTCTGCCAGTTTTTGGGTGTATTTCATCACTGCAGGTTGAACAATCGGAACCACGCGAGATTCATTGGACCAATATAAGCGAGCCCGGTGCAGTTTTCTAAACCAGTCTAGTTTTTTAAATAATTTCTTTTCAACATTCCAATAGTGGCGTTCATCTCTAGGAATGACCCAAGCCGCAGTACGCTGGAACACATAGAGTTGCTTAACTTTAGCTGCAATTTCTGGAATGTATTGAATTGCACTCCCACCTGTCCCAATTGAAGCAACATTTTTTTCTGTCAAGTCGTATTGATGATCCCATTGTGAGGAATGAAAAACTTTACCCTGAAACTTTTCAATGCCCTTGATATGAGGAATATGGGGTACATGTAAAGGGCCGGATGCAAAAACCACAAATTGAGCAATTAAAGTTTGCTCATTATTGAGGATGAGTTTCCAGTCACAACTTTGTTCATTGTATTGGGCAGCCAGAACTTCACAATTAAATTGGCAATATTTTTCTAGGTTAAAGCCAGTGACTAAATCTTGTATATATTTAAAGATTTCGGGTGCTTCAGCATAGCGTTTTGACCAGTCGTTTTTGGGGGCAAAAGAAAGGGAATACATATGGGACTGGACATCGCAGGCTGCACCGGGATATTGGTTTTCGCGCCAGGTTCCCCCTACATCACTGGCTTTTTCCAGGATCACAAAATTATGCATATTGCTTTGTAGTAGACGTATAGCCATCGCCAAACCGCCAAAGCCTGCACCAATCATAGCGATTTTTGTTTGTGTTGGCATAGATTGCGGCAGTGTTTGATTGTGCATTTTTTATTGGCCTTATTGCTTCTATTATTTTTGTATCTTATAGCAAGGGTGAGATAACCGACATGATAGCCATGACAGAAAAATTGATAGTTTCGGCAATTTGCAAGCATGAAAAATTATAGTAAAAATTAAGAGGTTATTTTGATGTGATCCTGCTATGAAACGTTCCATTCTCGGCTTGATGTATTTAATTCAAGGCATGCGTAAAGCTGGGATTGCTGTTGATCCAAAACTTCAAAGTATTGGACTGCGTGCGGATGCATTGGATCCTAGCTCAATTATTCATCCAGGTCTGGAATGGGATGTGCTTAAAGTTATTGGGCAGGATGTGGCACCAGAAAAAGGTCTGTTTATTGGGCAGCATTATGTACTTGCGGGTTATGGTCCTTTACTGATGTTACTGGTTACCAGTGAAAATATCCGTACTGCTTTAGAGCAGGGGATTCGCTATCAGGCATTAACTCATTTAACAGGTGTGTTAAGTTTAAAATATAAAGCTCAAAAGGTGGCTTTGTGCTATGTACCTGAAGATTTAAACAGTGACCTCGGACTGTTACGAGCACAATGTGAAATATCGGGAACTTATAAATTTATTCAAGATCTGTATAACATGATGGGCTTAAGTATTCCCCGAATGCAGATTGAACTGCCGTTTATGCTGCCTGAAAATCAGCAGGATCTAGATGTCTATCAGGATTACTATGGTACTGAATTACAGTTTGCTGCTGAGTCGGCAGCATTCTGGTTTGATGATGCCGTGTTAAATGTACAAATCCCTTCAGCAGATAAAATGACCTTTAATCTTTATGAGAGCAAATGTATTGCTGAGTTGGAGCGTTTAAAGATGAATAAATCTGTACCCTCCCTGGTGCAGCGTGTGCAGGATTATCTGGAGCTGCAAGCGGGTGTAATGCCTAGCATGGCAGAGACGGCACAAGCGCTGCAAATTCCAGAACGTACGTTGCGGCATCAACTGCAACAGTTACAAAGCAGTTATAAACAGATACGTGAACAATTGATTAAAGACAAGGCATTAAGATTGATGGAATATAAAGAATATTCCATTGAAATGATTGCAGAATTGCTAGGTTATTCCGAGCCTGCAGCTTTCAATCATGCCTTTAAACGCTGGTTTGGACAAAGTCCACGCCAGTACTTTAAGTAGTTTTGTAAATAGCCTAAGTATATTAATGCCAAAGTGTTATATATTTCACCTCAACCTTCGCTATACTTTCAATAGCCTAAAATAGTATTCAATCCTATGTCAGATTTAAATTCTAAGCACAGTACAGCCTTTATTCCCTTATCACCTGCGGAGCGCTATGCACAGGCCATCGCGTCTGGCCAGTTCATGCCGGATGAGGCACAGGCGCAAGCTGTACATGAGTTGGATCGCGTTTGGCAAGAGTTGATTCAGCGTTTCAAAGCTTCAAAAAAAGCGTTTCGCCGTTTTCGTCGTCAAACCTCACCACGAGGTGTATATATGTGGGGTGGTGTAGGGCGAGGTAAAACCTGGTTAATGGACCAGTTTTTTGAGTCGATTCCGTTTCGCCGTAAAACGCGCATGCATTTTCATCATTTCATGCAACATGTACATCGTGAGCTGAATAAATTATCAGGGCAGCGAAATCCGTTGGATCAGGTTGCAGACCAGATTTACCAGCAGGCAGTGGTCATCTGTTTTGATGAATTTTTTGTTTCCAATGTCACGGATGCCATGATTCTGAGCGAGTTATTCCAGAAACTGTTTACCCGTGGCATTACCTTGGTGGCGACTTCAAACATTGCACCCGATGGTTTATATAAAAATGGAATCCATCGTGACCGTTTTATACCTACCATTGAAATGGTGAAAAAACATTGTGTAGTTCTCAATGTGGATGCTGGCGTGGATTATCGTTTACGTGTGCTGAAACAGGCACAATTGTTTAAACATCCATTAACACATGAGCATAAACTCTGGATTGCGCAGCGCTTTACTGCTTTAACTCAGACTCAAACCCAATCTCAAGAACCGATTATCATCAATAACCGTATTGTTGAAACCATTGGTCATACTGAAGATGTGTTGTGGTGTGAATATTCAGAGCTGTGTTTAAAACCGCGCAGTCCGGCTGACTTTATTGAAATCGCCAATATCTATAATACTGTACTGGTCAGTAATGTGCCGCATTTGACCGATTATCTATCGGAAGGTACACGCCGTTTTATCTATCTGGTCGATGAATTTTACGATCGTGGGGTCAAACTATTGCTGACTTCGGAAGATAGTATTATTGACATTTATCAAGGCGAAAAACTGGCCTTTGAAATTGAACGCACGCGTTCACGTTTACTGGAAATGCAGTCTGACGATTATCTGAACTCTGAACATAGACAAATACAGGGATCGGCCTCAGAAGCCAGCTAAAGATCAAGCGCCTAAACAGGCGCTTTTTTACATAAATTTTTTGAGTGTTTTATCGACATTTTGTTCTATTCATGGCTTAATCTTTGCTCGACAGTGATAGAAATAGCGTTTTTGGTTGGTTTTAAAACAAAATTCTGCACTTAAGTCTAATTTCGACATTTTAAAAACTTTATAGACTATAAAAAGGTATTCAGGCAGATAATAATGTTGCATTTGTGATCTTTATTTTATTGAGTGATGTGTACATTCATTTATTAAGAAATGATCATTATTTAGGAATGTGATAATACTATTCAGCTAGGTATAAATCGGTATACTAGAATCTCTTGTTATAAAAAGTAGCAATATCAGGAAAGACAATGACTGCACGTATTCAAAAAGGCAAGTTAGCGATTGCTAAAGAACTTTACGATTTCATCGAAAATGAAGCATTACCAGGTTCTGGTTTGGACAGTGAAACATACTGGAAAAACTTTGAACAAGTCGTTGTCGATCTTAGTCCAAAGAACAAAGCACTATTGGCTAAGCGTGACGACCTTCAAGCTAAAATTGATGAATGGCACCGCAACAACAAATTTGAACTCGAAGCTTACAAAGCTTTCCTTACTGAAATTGGCTACTTATTACCAGAAGTAGAAGATTTCCAAATCAGCACAGAAAATGTAGATGAAGAAATCGCATTATTGGCTGGTGCGCAATTGGTAGTACCTGTGCGTAATGCACGTTACTGCTTGAATGCTGCAAACGCACGTTGGGGTTCTCTATACGATGCGCTTTACGGTTTTGACGTAATCTCTGAAGAAGATGGCGCGGAAAAAGGTAAGGGCTATAATCCGGTTCGTGGCGCAAAAGTTATCGAATTTGCTAAAAACTTCTTAAATGAAACCTTCCCTCTGGCAAATGGTTCGCATGCAGATGCAGCCAAATATGCGGTTGAAGGCAAAAAATTAGTTGTGACGCTAAAAGATGGTTCAACAACGACTTTAGCAAAAGAAGGGCAATTTGTAGGTTTCAATGGTGATGAAGCAGCACCAACTGAAATCGTACTTCTGAACAATGGCTTACACGTTATTGTTGAAATTGATGCAACCAGCCCGATTGGTCAAACTGACGCTGCTAGCGTAAAAGATCTTGTACTTGAAGCTGCTGTAACCACTATTCAAGACTTGGAAGACTCTATCGCAGCTGTAGACGCTGAAGAGAAAGTTGAAGGCTACCGTAACTGGTTGGGCTTGATGCGCGGTACACTTTCTGAATCAATCGAGAAAAACGGTAAAACCGTGACTCGTACATTGAATCAGGACCGTACTCATAAAAACCTGATTGGTGGTGAAACGACGCTTCATGGCCGTTCATTGATGTTGCTTCGTAACGTGGGTCACTTGATGACTAACCCGGCGATCTTGGTAGATGGTCAAGAAATCTACGAAGGTATCATGGATGCGTTAATCACGCCATTGCTGACTTTTGCAGACATTAAAGGTGAAAATACGATCAAGAACTCGCGTAAAGGTTCTATGTATATCGTGAAGCCAAAAATGCATGGTCCAGAAGAAGTTGCATTTGCAGTTGAATTATTCGAACGTGCTGAACAGGCACTAGGTTTACCTGCGAAAACTTTAAAAATCGGCATCATGGATGAAGAACGTCGTACATCCGTGAACCTGAAAAACTCTATTGCTCAGGCGAAAGACCGTACCATCTTCATTAACACAGGTTTCATGGACCGTACTGGTGATGAAATCCATACGTTTATGGAAGCAGGTCCATTTGTTCGTAAAGGTGAAGTGAAGTCACAAATTTGGTTCCCGGCTTATGAAAACCGTAACGTGATGATCGGTCTTCAAGCAGGTTTACGTGGTAAAGCGCAAATCGGTAAAGGTATGTGGCCAAAACCAGATATGCTTGCAGATATGTACAAAACCAAGATTGAGCATCCAGAAGCTGGTGCAAGCTGTGCATGGGTTCCGTCTCCATCTGGCGCTGTGATTCACGCGATCCATTACCATCAATGCAACGTGTCTGAGCGTCAAAAAGAATTGTTGAATACTCAGCCGTTATCATTAGATGACTTGTTAACGCCACCTTTAGCGACAGATACTAACTGGACTGCTGAAGAGAAAACTAAAGAGCTTGAAAATAACCTTCAAGGTATTTTGGGTTATGTAGTTCGTTGGGTTGATCTGGGTGTAGGTTGTTCTAAAGTTCCAGACATCAACGATGTTGGCTTGATGGAAGACCGTGCGACATTACGTATTTCTTCTCAACACGTTGCAAACTGGTTGCGTCACGGTATTGTAACCAAAGAGCAAGTGGAAGAAGTGATGCAACGTATGGCTAAAGTGGTTGATGAGCAAAACGCAAATGATCCAGCTTATACACCAATGGCACCAGGTTTTGATGGCTGTGCTTACAAAGCTGCATATGACTTAGTCTTTAAAGGTGCTGAACAACCTTCTGGTTATACTGAACCGCTACTTCATGCATACCGTTTGAAATTAAAAGGTTACACAGGTGATTAATCCTGCGTAATCAAGCTACCATATAAAAAAGCCTCTTCGGAGGCACTGCTGTCCCATAGTTTGCTTTAAATAAAAAAACCTGAGTCCTAACAGTTAAAATATGAGTGCAAACAAACACTTTAACGACCAGGATTCAGGTTTTGTCAC
>NZ_JBIQOC010000103.1:0-12478 GCF_044130295.1 Acinetobacter uliginosus
TCAGTCAATGTGTTTTTATATCTGTATTATTTTACATGCAGCTTTTTAAACAGCTGTTGGCTCACGTGATCCAGCGTTTGTGGAATCGCCAGAGCTGCCACAAAGCGGTCAGGACGTAAAATAACAACCGAGTCAGATGTTTTACCAAACCATGTACGGATATCGGTGCCGATATCGCCAATGGTAATCACGCCGTCAAATTGCTTACGGTTTTCATTGCCAAACTGAACTTCGGGAATGACCTGAATAAATTTGATGCCTAATTTTTTCCAGACTTGCATAGTGGCATCCGAGATGCCCCATTGAGGGTCGACTCCCCAGGCAATAATGGCAAAGTCGTTGCCAATCACCTCATCCAGTAAAACTTGTTCACCCGACTCAAGTTTCACTTGCGGCTGAATAAACATCTTGCCGACCGGAGACTCTTTCTTGCCGTCTGCCAGCAAAGCACCGTCATGATATTTTGGCATCGGTTTAAAACGCATTTCAAGCAAATACTGTTTAATTGGCTTGATGTAATTCAATGCATAGGCAATACCGTCACGCACGAAACCTTGCCATTTTTTCGGTGGCGCAAGTACATGACCTGCCATCACTGAAAGATCAATCATGGCTTTAGCATGGTCTTTACGTTCAATCTGGTAAGAATCAAGCAGGTCTGGAGTCGCCTTGCCCTGAACAACCAATGCCACTTTCCAAGCCAGGTTAAAGGCATCGCGCATACCGCTGTTATACCCCTGACCTTGCCATACTGGCATAATATGTGCAGCATCACCGGCAAGCAAAATACGGTCAACACGGAATTTATCAGCAATACGTGCATTGTGGGTATAAACACGCTGACGGATTACTTCGATATTTTCAGCATTAGGCAATACTTTAGACAGCAATTTGGCAATATTTTCCGGTTTGCTTAACTCTTCTTGAGTTTCACCCGGCATCACCATGAATTCGAAACGGCGAATACCATGAGGCAGGGCAGCAGATACATACGGACGTACCGGGTCGCAGCATAGATAAATATGCGGTGTTGCCAAAGGATCATTTTCAATGTCAATTACAATCCATTGGTTTGGTGCGGTTTTACCATCAAAACCAATATTTAAAGTACGACGTACAATTGAGTTACCGCCATCACATGCAATTAAATATTTTGCCTGAACAATTTCTTCTTTCTGGTTTTTATCTTGAATTTTAAGCGTTACGCCGTTGGCATCTTGGCTAAATTCGCCCAGTTGACGTGAAAACAGTACTTGAGTGTTTTCATATTGCTTTAAGCCTTGCAGCAAGACATTATCGACCTGAGGCTGAATAAAAGCATTACGGCGTGAGAAACCGAATTCGCGGGTGAGTGGCTGAATGTCAGCAAAACAGCGACCTTTAGGCGTCAAGAAACGCATGGCATGATTTGGTGTGGTATGCGGTAAAACTTGATTCACTAAGCCAAGTGACTGAATAGTACGCAATGCTTCATCATCAATACCAATCGCACGCGGGTAATCAATCAAACTGTCCAGTTGTTCGATTACAGTGACCTGAATGCCTTGTTTACTTAAATAGTTCGCAATAGTCAAACCCACAGGGCCTGCGCCCAAGATTGCCACTTCAGTGGTGTAATTTGTTTTGTTGCTCATAGCGAATGCCCATTCAATCAATTCACATTTAAGCGTATTAACGGTGAATTTGAGGGTCTAAACAAGCTATGCCATAGTAGATATGTTGAATGAAAACAAAACAGCGGAAATACATATTATTATATAAGATATTGAAAATAAATATTTATTTAAATTGTCTACTATATGGTTTTCGGGCTTAATGATCATTTTTTTCTATCATATATAAATATTTGCTAAACATAAAAAGCGCAAGAGTTTACCTCATTCCGCTTTTTGACTTAATCTTGCTTTGCATGCAACAGCATGGAGTGAATGATTTGCAGTGAGATTTTAAAAACGTCAAAAAATAAAAATTGAATGATGACGGATTCAAAATAAATTGGATGCTTTACTATACAGTACGGAAAAAATGAAAGTGAGCATCATCATGATCCGTATGGGTGGGTGAGTTGTGCTCACTGATGAACTGATTATATCTATCTGAAAGCGAGTTGATTTTGAAACTGATTTCTCCTACTCAAGCTGTACCGACTCATATTATTTCTGGTTTTTTAGGGGCTGGAAAAACCACCTTGCTTCAACATTTGCTCAGTCAGAAGCCAGAAAATGAGGTCTGGGCGGTGTTGATGAACGAGTTTGGGCAAATTGGGGTCGATCAGCAGCTGTTACCGCAAACCCAAGGCTATGAAGTGAAAGAGCTATTGGGCGGTTGTCTTTGCTGTAGCAGCCAGTTACCGATGCAGATTGCCTTGTCGCGATTATTGTCAGAAAGCAAACCGGACCGGTTGTTTATCGAACCCACAGGGCTAGGACATCCTGCACAATTGCTGGAACAGCTGACCGAACCGCACTGGCAGCCGAGTATTGCCATGCGTGCCTTGGTGACTGTAGTCGATGGTTCCCGTTTGCATGATAGTGATTGGAGCAAGCAGAATTTATATGCCGATCAGTTAAAAGCAGCACAAATCATTGTGGTGTCCCATGCGGATACTATGAGTTTTGCAGATGATCAGGCTTTGCAGGCATTAAAGCGTGAATATCAGGCTTATCAGCAAACCTGGCTGATGAGTGGGCAAGATAAAATTCCTCTGCAACAAATTGACCTGCCTTATGTGGGAACCAGACGTAAAATTCAGCCTTTATTGAAAATCCAAAAAACATTTTCAGCTGGACAGCCTCTACCAGAAATTAAACAGTTGCCTTATCACTATGTTGAAACTGCACAAGGCTATAGTGTAGCGGGATGGAAATTGCCCAAGCGCTGGCAATTCGACTTTTATGCCTTGCTGGATTTACTGTGTGAACAGCAACAGTGGCTGCGGATTAAAGGGATTTTTAATACCAACCAGGGCTGGAAAACCTTCAATTTTAATCCCGAGCAGTTTAACTATCAGTCTGTAGAAGAAGGCGTGGATAACCGTATTGAAATTATTGTGCAGCATCCGCATGACTGGCAGTTATTTGAACAGCAACTGTTTCAGTGCCAGATTAATCCAGATCAGGATTAAAAAACATTTCAGCAAAATACGCCCAAATCTTATATGCTAGGCGCCAAATTTGAGGACTCTTTTATGGCGCTAAAAGCAACAATTTATAAGGCAGATTTGAATATTGCCAATATGGATGACCATCAATATGGTGATTATCAACTCACTATGGCTTTGCATCCTTCAGAAACCATTGAACGTTTGATGGTGCGTATTTTGGCTTATGCGCGTTTTGCTGATGATGCTCTGGAGTTTACCAAAGATTTGTTTGAAACTAATGAGCCGGCGTTATGGCAAAAAGATCTGACCGGCCAACTGATTAAATGGATTGAAGTGGGCTGTCCGGATGAAGATAAGGTGAAAAAGGCCAGTGCGCGTTGTAAGCAGGTGGCTGTGGTTACTTATGGCTCAGCTGTAGATGAATGGTACAAACGCAACAGCAAATTAAAAACCTTAAGCAATGTCGAAGTGTGGAAACTCTCTACTGCGACTACTGATGCCTTGCCACAATTATGCGAGCGTACTATGCAGTTACAGCTAAATGTTATGGATGGTGAATGGACCTTGATTGGGGATCACGCTCAAGTCGTGGTGGAGTGGGAACAATTACAATAAATAGATACAGGTTGCAGGCTTAAGCTTGCATCCTGATCACAAAATTGCCTATACCTGAAAACAATAAAAATGAATAAAGGGAAAATATATGTATCCGGATCTCTATTGTTTGCTGATTGCCCTCGGTATTGGGGTAATTATTGGTGCAGAGCGAGAATATCGTAGCAAATCGGCCGGCCTTCGAACCATGATTATGGTCATCTGAGTTCCTGCCAATATTCTGACCGGGCTGGATTTGTCCGGGCAGGGGTGATTTTTAAAGATGAAAATCATAAAAAATTGACGGCTTATTTATTGAATGATTCAAATATCCATGAGCTCAGCTTTTAAATACAGCTAAGAACGGATACCTCTTAAATTCTAAAGCATGCAGCCAAATCCGGTTATACTAGGCATTGAAAAATTGCTGCTCAGTTTAGGTAAATGATCATGATAAATGAATTAGAAATTATCGATTTAAAAGTAGGTGAAGGTAAAGAAGCGGTGAAAGGTGCGCTGATTACGACCCATTACACCGGCTGGCTGGAAGATGGAACCAAATTCGATTCATCCATTGACCGTGGCAACTACTTTGAAACCGTGATTGGTACCGGTCGTGTGATTAAAGGCTGGGATCAGGGCATTATGGGCATGAAAGTCGGTGGTAAACGTAAATTAATGGTGCCGGCACACCTGGCTTATGGTGAACGTAAAATGGGTAAAATTATTCCTGCCAATTCAAACCTTATTTTTGAAATTGAACTATTTGACGTAAAAACACGTGATTAAGTGCGCCTTGATTATCGGTTAAAAAATATTCTGCAAGAGACAAGGATGAATCTTGCAGATAGGTGAAAAATAGTTTGAATTTTATTTTTTTACCGCTACATTAAGAAATAGCTAAGCGTATTTAAGGATGATTCGCTTTTTGTATAAAATTCAGAAATTAATTCATTTTTTAAAACTTTTTCTAGCAATATGTCTATGCATAGGTCTGGGGCAGAAGCAGGTCTGGGCACTTTATGAAGCCGCACCCGAATCTTATTATTTACATCAAAAATTCTTGAATGATGTTCAGTTTACTGAAGATAGCTCTACGCCTCTTAAGGGGACATGGCAGTATTATCCTGAGCAATTCATCACCCAACCCAGTTCAGTTTTAAAATCGACTAGCGTAACTTTGCCAGTCTCTTTTAAAGAAATCACTGGAACTAACCAGACTTATGGCACATTTATTGGCCATTTTAAAATACCTAAGCAATTTGTAGGGCGCCGTATAGCCATTTTTATTCCCAATCAATATGGGGCTTATAAAATGTTCTTGAATGGTGATTTTATACTGCGTTTAGGAGAAGTTGGAAAAGACCCAAGCCATCATCAAACGGAAAATGCACCTAAAATTGCCTTTTTTGTGGTGGAAAAAGAGTATTTCACCATCACCATTCAGGCATCCAATTTTGATCCTCAGCATGGTGGTCTTGAAAATCCGATGCGGATAGGCATAGGTACAACCATTGGTCGCCAGTTCCAGCAGATGATGATGAGTATTGGCCTGGTGTGTGGAGCAGTCTTGGGTATTGGAATGTTTACCTTAATGTTTTCAGTATTCCAAGGAGTGATTAATCGCAGCAGTATCCGGGTTTTTGTGTTTGGTGTTTTTATTCTGTTTCTGGCCTTGCATAATTTATTTTCAGCCCCTTATGCCTATACCACCTTTACCAATATCAGCTGGTTATGGGGAGAGCGTTTAGAATATCTGTTTACTTATCTAGCAGTCACTTTTTTTATCAGTTATATGTTTTTACTCAGTCGGCGTTATCTGCATCCGATTGTTTACAGTGTGGCGATGTGCATACTGATCATGGGTATGATGGTGACCTTGTTTACTGTGCCTGAAATCTTTCAGCGGTTTGCCTTTTATAGTTCAGTCATTAGCCCGATTGTCATTGTAAATTTTGGCTATGGTTTTTATCTGACCCTGAAATCAAAAGAGCAATATTCCAGCGTCAATGTATGGGCGATAATTTTATTATGTGTGACCTTTTTTCATGATTTCTTGTTGACCTTAAATTTACTCGATTCATTTAATCTTTCATTTATTTCAACCAGTTTCTATGCCTTGCTGATTATGTTTCAGCAGTCAAAAAACTATGCACAGCATACCTCGCATATTGAGCAATTGAATAATAGCTTACTTGAGCTGAATAGTTCTCTGGATCATAAAGTACAGGAGCGCACTTCACAGTTACATCAACTGAACCAGAAGCTAGAGCGACAAATTCAAATAGACGCATTAACCGGGGCTTTTAACCGTCGGGCTTTAAATGCTGAAATTCAGCGATTATTTACCCTGACACAAAATCATACCCATTATAGTCTGGCATTTGCCATGTTAGATGTGGATTATTTTAAAAACTATAATGATTACTATGGGCATTTGAAGGGGGATGTAATTTTGCAAGATTTGGTCAAGCTGATCCAGCAGGCCTTGCCTGAATCTGCTTATGTTGCCCGCTACGGTGGGGAAGAGTTTGCCATTATTTTGCATAATATTCCGAGTCAAGTGGTCTTGAATGTGTTGCAGCAGGTTTTAAATGCAGTCAGAGATGCTCAATTTGAACATTTAAACCGGCCTGATCAAAAACAGTATGTGACTTTAAGTATGGGGGTGGCATGGATGGATCGAAATCATCCCTATAACGATATTCATGAACTGATGAAAGCTGCCGATATCCGGCTTTATGCAGCCAAGGATGCCGGACGGGATCAATATCAGCCCTCTGGAACTTAGTTTAAATTTTGTGGATATTTAACCTTTTTTTAGCTCTTTTGACTAAAATAAAAAGTAGGTATGCCAGTTAAAGTATGATGATCTTAATCACAGTTCCTCTATTTTTAAACGTTTCATTTTCAAAAAATTATTATTTTTTAAGCTTCATTTCAGCTTGATTGGATAAAAAGACAGATTCAGAGTTCTGAACGTCGTAAATCATGAAAAGGGTAGTTTTCTATTGATTAATGATGCTACGTGTTCAGAGCATAAAATGTTTTTTGAGCACCATTCAATGAAGACTCGCTTGCTGTCCACCTTGCTTTCTGCTTCTCTTTCCGCCGTTTTATGTCAGATGCCTCATTTAGCCTGGAGTAAAACACTACCATCCAGCAATCCCACCCTCACGGTGATTGGCTACCATGAAATTACCGATCGTCAATCGGCATTGATTCCTGACTATTCGGTAACGACCCAGCAGTTTCAGCAACATATCAGTTGGCTTAAAAATAATGGTTTTCATTTTATTAATGTTGATCAGCTGATTAAAGCGCACGAAGGGAAATATCGCTTGCCGAGCAAACCGGTTTTATTAACGGTGGATGATGGCTATGCATCATTTTATAAAAGTGCCTATCCGGTGACCAAAGCCAATAAAATTCCCGTGGTGCTGGCGGTCGTGGGTTCATGGCTAGAGCCTAAAGCAGGTCAAAGCGTTGACTTTTCAGGTGAGAAAATTCAGCGTAGTCAAATGTTGTCCTGGACTGAATTGAAAGAGATGCAGGACAGTGGTCTGGTCGAAATTGCCAGTCATAGCTATAACCTGCATCGCGGTATCTTGGGCAATCCGCAGGGCAATATGGAACCGGCGGCAGTGACACGGTTATACGATCCTAAATCTGCCAGTTATGAAACCGAACGTCATTATCAGCAACGGATTACAGGTGACTTAAAGCAGAATAACCAGTTATTGACTGCACATGGTTTGAAATCACCTCGTGTGATGGTTTGGCCCTATGGTCACTATAATATGCAAACCGTAAAAATTGCCAAACAGTTAGGTATGCCGGTGGCGATTAGTCTGGACGATGGTGCAGATTCGGCTAAAGATTCATTGGGGCAGCTCAACCGTATTCTGATTGAAGGCAATATGACGACTGCGGATTTAGCTCAGGAGATTCAAAATCGTCAGCAACATTTAGGCGACAATAACCGTCCGCAAAAAATCATGCATATCGATCTGGATTACATTTACGACAAAGATCCTATTCAGCAGGAACGTAATCTGGATCACTTGCTTGACCGGATTGTGGCGATGAAAGTCAATACCGTGTATTTACAAGCCTTTTCTGATCCGGATGCCAATGGTTCTGCGGATATGGTGTATTTCCCGAACCATTATTTGCCCATGCGTGCCGACCTGTTTAACCGTGCTGCCTGGCAAATTCAAACCCGTACCCAAGTCAGCCGGGTCTATGCCTGGATGCCATTACTGGCCTGGGAATTACCAAAAGATAACCCGGTGTCCAAAGATGTGGTAGTGACCCAGCAAGCCGATGATTCTAACCATCTGAATATGGGCTATCATCGTTTAAGTCCTTTTTCTGCCGATGCGCGTAAAACCATTGCCGGTATTTATCAGGATCTGGCCAAATCAGTGCCATTTAACGGCATTTTATTCCACGATGACACCACTTTATCGGACTATGAAGATGCCAGCCCTGATGCTTTAAAAGCCTATGCTGCGATAGGCTTACCGACCGATCTGGCCAAAATCCGTAATAACGATGCCGAGCTGGAAAAATGGACCGGCTTTAAAACCAGATACATTGATGACTTTGCCATGCAACTGGCGCAAGAAGTCCGTCAGTATCATCCATTCTTGCTGACTGCACGCAATTTATATGCTCAGGTTGCCCTGCGGCCTTATGCTGAAAACTGGTATTCACAGTCTCTGGAACAGTCGATCAACCGTTATGACTTCACTGCAATCATGGCAATGCCCTATATGGAGCAGGCCGCAGATAGCGATGCTTTTTATCGGGACATTGTTAATCGCGTGAAGCAATATCCGAATGGCATGAAGAAAACCGTCTTTGAATTGCAGTCAGTGAACTGGCGAACCAATCAACGCGTTCCTTCCAATGAAATAGCCAGAACCATTGAGTCTTTATATACTCAAGGGGTGATGCATGAAGCGTATTATCCAGATGATCCGATTCAGGACTATCCAGATACAGGCGTGTTACGCAAAGCCTTTGATATGAAATCCAGCAAACTTATTCCTTAAAGGAATTCCATATGTCAACGCTGCAGCATTTTTGGCATTCTGCATTGCACTTTGTTTTTTATTATCCATTATTTATGTCGTATTTATGGATGATCGGTGCACTGATTTTCTACTGGAAAGAACGACAGGATCCGCCGTATCAGCAGCCTGAGGCATTACCTGATTATCCTAAGGTGGCTGTACTGGTGCCTTGTTTTAACGAAGGTGATAATGCCGAAGAAACATTGGGTCATGCACTGGCGCTGGATTATCCAAATTTTGAGGTCATTGCGATCAATGATGGCAGTTCCGATAACACCGCAGCCGTGTTAAACCGTCTGGCAGACCGGTATGAAAAATTGCGTGTAGTGCATTTGGCACATAATCAGGGTAAAGCCATGGCCTTGCAGGCTGGCAGCTTGCTCACCGATGCAGAATATTTGCTCGGCATTGATGGTGATGCCTTGCTTGATCCGCATGCTGCGACCTGGATGTTACGGCATTTTCTGCAGGATGAAACCGTGGCTGCGGTCACCGGTAATCCGCGAATTCGTACCCGTTCGACATTGATTGGACGTATTCAGGTGGGAGAATTTTCTTCCATTGTTGGCATGATTAAACGGGCACAACGCAGCTTTGGTCGGCTGTTTACCGTTTCTGGCGTGATTACTGCCTTTCGTAAAAGTGCGGTACATGAGGTCGGCTACTGGTCACCTGACATGCTAACCGAAGATATCGACATTACCTGGAAGCTGCAACGTGCAGGCTGGAATATTCACTTCGAACCAAATGCCCTGGTCTGGATTTTAATGCCGGAAACATTCAAGGGCTTGTGGAAACAGCGGCTACGCTGGGCCATGGGCGGGGCACAGGTGCTGATTAAAAATATAGATGTGCTGTTTCAACCGAAACTGAATTTTTTATGGCCGCTGCTGTGTGAGCTGGTTCTGACTTTGGTATGGTCTTATTTGATGCTGTTTATGGCCGTTCTCTGGTTAATCCATTTTGTGCTTCCATTGGGCATATCGGGCATTAGTTCACCATTTTTACCCTATGGCACCGGCATGCTTTTGGGCGTGACCTGCCTATTGCAGTTTGCGATCAGCAAATGGATGGACAGCCGTTATGAACCTTCGCTAGGCAAAAATTACTTCTGGATGATCTGGTATCCCTTTGTGTTTTGGCTGATCACCCTGACGGCCAGTATCGTGGCATTTCCTAAAGTATTGTTACGCGGCAATGGCCAGCGCGCACGCTGGGTCAGTCCAGACCGCGGGATGCGTAATTCCAAACTCAATAATGAAGAAGTCATCCATGAAAAATAATCCTTTAATTATTGATTTACGTCATTGCTTGCCGTGGCATAAACGTTATGCATCACATACCTCTACCGCCATGATGTGGGCGGTATGGCTGTTGTTATGGCGACCGTTGTTGATTGTGCTGGGGATTGTGAGCCTGCAAAAACAGCATGTGTTGCATCAGCTTTTTTCTGCCTTTGGTTTGGGCATTGAACATGGCGTGAGTGCATTATTGGCCTGTGCTGTGGGCTTGCTGCTATGGTCGAATTTTGTTCCTGCAAAAACAGTAAAGACAAGCTCTGCCAAAAATATTGCCGATTATGGACAGCATTTTGGTTTGGCTGTGGAAGAAATCGAACAGGGACGCCAGCAAAAGGTCAGCGTGGTTCATCATGATGAACACGGCAAAATCATTCATATTGAATAACAGATTTTTTTATCTGTACCCAAAACCAAGAAAATCCCGGGTTGGCATCCAGCCCGGGATTTTTCTATTTTATTTTATCGGCTATTTGCCCGGTACGCGCAACGCATAGCAGGCTAAACCCGTACACAGTAACAGCAATCCCAGGATGAAATGTGAGCTGAGCATTTCGTGATTAAGCCATGTGCCCCATAGTGTAGCCAGTACGGGGCAAATGATGTTCATCAGCATCAGTGTAGTGGGCTTGACTTTGTTCAGCAGCTGATAATAAAAAATCATTGCCAGTACAGATGAAAATACTGCGCTATAGACAATTGCAATAGCGGTATCTAACGACGGCAGCTCATCTGGCATGTCGGAGGAGAAAAAGGGCAGCAAGCTACAATAACCCAGCCATGACATGATGGTAGCACCGGTCATCTGACTGATCGGATGGATATTTGCAGCAACCGCACGCACAGCAAATGCAGAAAATACATACAAAAGCATGGCCACGATTTCCAAACCAATGCCAAATCTATCCAATAACAGGTTTTGCGCGTTTAAGCCCAGTGCGAAATATAAGCCCAACATACCCATCAGCAAGCCCAGCCATTGATAAGCGTTAAATTTTTCACTGCGAAAAATATAAATGGCCACTAAACCCGAGACAAAGGGAGCACTACCATAAATGATTGAAATCACCGTGGAAGGTACCCTGGATGCGCCCATATAGCAGAAGGCCATGGAGGCAAAGAGGCCGAGAGCACCCGCGGCATAGCTGAGTAAAGCTTGCGGGTGCACCGGTACTTTGACCTTGAAGTAGGCTTGACAGGCTAGAGCAATCGGTATGGCCAAGCTAAACCGGATAAATAAACCCCACGCCCAATGAATTTCATGCACTGTCCAGACGGCTGAAAGCGGAGTGAGTGACCAAATCAGCACAACAGTAATAAATTGACCGGCTGTAGCAAAGCGTGAGTTTTGGTTAAAAGGGGCTACAACCGGTTTGGACAGTGGTGTGGGGAATCCATTTTTATTGATTGGATTATTCATCAGCTTTTTCCTTGTTTTTAGGCAATAAAAAAGGCCGCTATTGAGGCGACCTTGGGGTATTTTTTACTTAGTGATTTATTCTAAATCATCATCAGGGTACAGTTTCCAAGGCACCTCATGTAAAAACTCCACACGTCGTGAACCGGCCTGGTTGACCTGAAGATCCCAAGCGAGGCAAGTGACAAGCGTATATTGAGCAGATGAAGAAATAGGGAACATGAGTAAAATTCCTTGGCATTCTTTTTTATAACATAAAATTTTAAAAATCGTATAATTTTTATTCAAATTGTTTATATAATATAAAAATAATAATTATTTATTCATGAGAGTGACGCTATGGTGAAAATACTCTTGGGGCTATGTGTTTGCATTGGACTGATTGTCCTTTGGAAAATATTTTTAAAAACTCAGATCAATCAACATTTACAGCAATTTAGAATTAAGCAGCTCGCCGATTTAATCAAACCCGATGCGACCTCGGCACAGCCCTTATCCACAGCACAAGCGCGGGTAGATGAGGTGGAAGAATATGAACAACAGCTGTTTGATGATGTTTGCCAGATATTTTTTGAACGCCATCTGACTGAACGTAATTTAAGTCAGGCTATTGTAGTTCAAGAAGGAATTCTAAAAAAACTGCCCGCCAAGGCACAAACCCGGATTCGTAAGCTGGATTTAGGCGAGTGGTCGATTTACTGGACCTTCTATGACCAGTCTTTAGAATATTATGTCGGACGTTATGGCGTGTTTTATACCCATATTGACCGTTTTGGCTGTGAGCATAAATGTGAATTCAAGGAACAGCATAGCCATGCCTGACTGAAACTATTCCTCTTGACTTGAATACACAAAAATAAAAATCCCCAAAATTATATGCTTTTTCTCTGTACACGACAAATTTCATAGGATCCTTGTCCTATCAGGCTTTTTCTTTCTTAAAATTGCTAGCACTTTCTTAAATTCTTCTTTTTTTCCAAAACCA
>NZ_JBIQOC010000104.1:0-12318 GCF_044130295.1 Acinetobacter uliginosus
TACGAGGACCAATTGGTTGTACGATAGATTTTAGGTGTAGGCTTCTTCATCTGGAAATTATATTGCTGAAGAAGCCTTCAAGAATAGCTTTGTGCAACAAAGCCACCCAAAACTAATAACACCGTTATTTAGAAATGCATACTACTCTTTATTATTTTATAGATAAATCTGGGTTATTAAACATTTAATTTAAAAAATAATATTTATACATAAAAAACAAAAAATATAATACTATTATTTAATCAATATTATATTTTTATTATTATACTTATGCCCTCTTCGACACTCCAAAAAATCTTGGTTAAAAACAATCATAGATTGACTTCAAAAAACAGCAACCCACCTCCGCACACAGAAAACCAACTAAAAATTAGATCAAAAAATATCCATTACTACCGTTACACGGCGAAAAAAATTTCAATACATACCCATTTTTGATTTTTCGTCCGTTCAATACAGACCCAAATTATTTTCAATACAGACCCATTTAAGGGTTTTAGCCCCACCGTTACACGGCAAAACGCAAAGTGTTACACGGCGAAATCCAAATCGTTACACGGCGAAATCCAAATCGTTACACGGCGAAATGCTAAGTGTTACACGGCAAAACCCCAAATACCCCCCATTTATTAATCTAAATTTTATGATTAAACAACTCTAGTATTTATATAAATTCAGTATGTATTCTATATATTCAAATATTTATTTTCTGATTTTTATTTAAATTAATATTTATTGCAATAAAAAATAAAAATCTATTAAATATTTTTAATATTAAATTAAAGAAAATCCCATATAGAAACAAATTATTTTAATAATACTTTATAACCATCCCTAAAAAAAATAAATATTATTGGCATCAAAAAACACACTATTGTCAATAAAAATATACTGATTGGCATCAAAGAAATACTAATTTCCATTGATTGGAATGAATTGGCACGAATTGGAATTGTGATGGCTAATTTTGACTCAACAAATAATTTTATTGCCAATAAAAATATACTCATTGGCATCAAAGAAATGCTAATTTCCATTGATTGGAATGAATTGGCACGAATTGGAATTGTGATGGCTAATTTTGACTCAACAAATAATTTTATTGCCAATAAAAATATACTCATTGGCATCAAAGAAATGCTAATTTCCATTGATTGGAATGAATTGGCACGAATTGGAATTGTGATGGCTAATTTTGACTCAACAAATAATTTTATTGCCAATAAAAATATACTCATTGGCATCAAAGAAATGCTAATTTCCATTGATTGGAATGAATTGGCACGAATTGGAATTGTGATGGCTAATTTTGACTCAACAAATAATTTTATTGCCAATAAAAATATACTCATTGGCATCTAAAAACAGGTTTTTGAGAGAGCTTTATACCTCCAAAACAGGTTTATATGCCTGAATCTAACCAATCAAGCGCCACTGTTATTGAGACGAGACTATAATGGCAAAGTTGAGCGACACTTTGGTTTGCAAGGATATTTACTAAGGTATCCATCTAGAATAAGAATGGGTGTTCAAGTAGTTGTTGATTTTGCAGATTAAGTTAAAAACCAGAATATGTAACAAAATTTTAGAATGTAGAAGAAGCGTTACTTTAAATTAAAAATAGAACACTGCCAGATACACTACATCATCTTTACAGGTCGAGTGTGAGGGATTCGCAGATCAAGCGATATGTCCTTTACTCAGTAAATTAAATATTTAAAACCTTAAAGAGAGTATCTTTTGCAACAATTTAACTTTATTCAAAATCTTCAAGAATGGTCTAATCAATACCCCTGGTTAGAGATGGTTTCCTCCTTCAGTATTGTGATTTTTTTGGCAATCCTCGCTAATTTTTTTTCCAAACAAGTCATTGTACGTGGCATACGCAAGCTTATTTCGAAAACAGGCTTTGGCAATAACGACATCGTTACCCAATATAGTGTAATACAGCGTATAGCGAATATTGTACCTGCACTGGTGATCATGAATGGGATTTCTACAGTTCCTCACCTGTCAGATAAAGTTGAAAATTTTGTGCAAATGGGCACACAGGCTTTTATATTCTTGACTATTGCACTGGCAATATCAGAATTTCTCAATATTTTTAACCTGATTTATCAGCGTAATCCTAAATCTAGAAACAAACCTATTAAAGGATACCTGCAGTTAGTAAAACTGATTATTTATGTGGTCTGTGTCCTGATGATTATTGGCACGTTCCTAGATAAAGATGTGTTTACTTTACTGGCAGGTTTTGGAGCAATGGCAGCCGTATTGATGCTGGTGTTTCAAAATACCATCTTGTCTTTAGTCGCATCTGTACAAATTTCTTCGTATGACATGGTGCGTATTGGTGATTGGATTGAAATGCCATCACTAAATGCAGATGGTGATGTCATTGATATCTCCTTGCATACGGTCACAGTACAAAACTGGGACAAAACACTCACCACGATTCCAACCAACAAACTGATTACTGATACCTTTAAAAACTGGCGAGGCATGCAGGATGCGGGGGTAAGACGGATTAAACGTTCATTGCTGATCGATCAAAGCTCCGTGCATTTTATGACGTCTCAAGAACAAGACAAGCTGAAAAATTTCTTATTACTAGATCACTATCTCAATAGTAAAAATGAGGAACTTGAACAGTCCAATCAGCAGTTAGTCAATCAGTCTCAATATAACCACCGTCGTTTAACCAATCTGGGTACTTTCCGTGCTTATATTGAGTTTTACTTGAAACAACACCCAAGCATAAACAATACAGAAGCGTTGATTATTCGCCAGTTACAACCGACTAGCGAAGGTTTACCTTTAGAAATTTATGCCTTCACTCAAACCGCGCTCTGGAAGGAGTATGAAAATATCCAGTCAGATATTTTTGATCATTTAATTGCGATTATTCCTGAGTTTGGCTTAAAACTGTATCAAGCACCTTCCGGTACAGACTTCAGGCAATTGGCAATCACGACTTCAGAAAGGCTTGAATATAACTAAGGCATTATATTGTGAAGCTCAGCAATCTCCATCCTCTAACAATTCTGAAGTACTAAATGAAGTTCTAGCACCTAATCCGTTTAGTTCTTTACATCAAATAGATAGTTAAACATGAGAGCTGCTTTCTTTTAAATAAGTAGCTCATCTAATAATTCTTCTTCTTTTGGAGCTTTGTTCCAATACAAAATATGGGGGGAATTATGCCTTCGAAAAACGAATCCTGGTTTGATAATGTCAATCCAAATGTTTTTTTGAGTACCGTTGCACTCATTTCTGTTTTTTTGACATTTGTGATTTTTACGCCTGCAGCATTTGATCTGATTACACAGCAGCTAAATCAATGGATTACCCATTCATTTAGCTGGTTCTATGTGTTGTCTGTCGCAATATTTTTGATCGTACTCGCGTGTATTGCCTTATCGAAAATAGGGCAAATCAAACTTGGCCCCGATCACAGTGAACCTGAATATAAAAACAGCTCCTGGTTTGCCATGCTTTTTACTGCGGGGATGGGCATTGGTCTAATGTTTTTTGGGATTGCGGAGCCTGTCATGCACTATGTCAGCCCACCAACCGGAACGCCCGAAACCATTCAATCAGCGCAACAGGCGATGAGAATTACGTTTTTCCATTGGGGCTTACATGCTTGGGCAATTTATGCCTTGGTAGGTTTAAGTCTGGCATATTTCTCATTCAGACATAACTTACCTTTAAAAGTTCGCTCAGGTCTATATCCGATCATTGGCAAACGTATTTATGGACCGATTGGAGATGGGATTGATACCTTTGCAACGATTGGTACCATTTTTGGTATTGCGACGACATTAGGATTTGGAGTCACCCAGATCAGTTCGGGCTTGAACTACTTATTCGGTTTGCAGAACAGTTTGCAGACTCAAATTCTTTTGATTGTTGTGGTCAGTATCCTTGCATCCTTTTCAGTTTTTTTAGGGCTGGATAAAGGAATTAAACGGTTATCGGAGCTCAATATCATTTTGGCAGTGATATTACTCCTCTTCGTCTTCTTCGCCAGTTCAACCATTTATATTTTACAGACCACGATCCAGAATATTGGACAGTATGTTTCCAATTTATTTGTGATGACTTTCAATCTTTACGCCTATCAGCCAACTGGCTGGATTGGAGGTTGGACGATCATGTACTGGGCTTGGTGGATTTCCTGGTCACCTTTTGTCGGTATGTTTATTGCCCGCGTATCTCGTGGCCGTTCAATCCGTGAATTTATTGTAGGCGTGTTATTGATTCCGACTGGATTTACATTGGTTTGGATGGGTTTTATGGGGAACGCTGCATTATTTAGCATTCTGTTTGAAAATCATTCCAGTCTAGTATTGGCTGTAGAAAAAGATTCTTCTGTTGCCTTATTCGAATTTTTAAAGACTTTACCTCTCTCTAGTGTATCCAGTCTGGTTGCTACCCTCCTGATCTTCCTGTTTTTTGTTACTTCGGCTGATTCAGGAGCCTTGATCACAGATTACCTTACGGCTAAAACGGAGCACTCCCCTGTTTGGCAACGTTTGTTCTGGACAGCTGTGATTGCTGTTCTTTCTATTATCTTGCTGATCGTTGGTGGTTTAAGTGCCTTGCAATCTGCAGTGATCATGAGTGCCTTGCCTTTTACTTTCATTATGCTGTTATTGTGCTGGGGGTTAATCAAGGCACTACGTTTAGATGTCTTAAAAGTACAGGCCCTACAAAGTGCTAGGATCACACCACGAGCTATACAAAACCCAAGAAGCTGGCAACAGCGTCTAGGTTTAATTATGCATTACCCACATTCTAAAGCCGAAGTAACGGCCTATATTCATCAGAATGTTCATCAGGCTTTTCAGAACATAAAACATGAATTTCAGCGCCGGAATCTGGATGTTTCAATCCGTGAGGTTGATGGGGGGCTATTACTGAAAGTAGATCATCAAAATGAAATCAACTTCATCTATCAAGTCGTGGCTACTGAAACACGAGCTCCGAGTTTTATGCTCGATGACGAAAGTAGCCTCTCTCAGAAATATTACAAAGCGGAAGTTTTTCTAAAAGAAGGGGGGAAAAACTACAATGTCATGGAATGGACACAAGAAGATTTACTCCAGGACATTATTGATCAATACGAACGCCACTTGTATTTTTTAAATGTAGTCCGTAATTAAACAATCTACATAGCAGTTCAAATTAACAAGTATTAGTTTGAACTGCTATCTTTTTGATTAACAATATCTTGATTTACCAAAAAATTTAATAGTACAGCATCCGTCTTCATTCTAACCTTGAACCAATTTTCAATGCGAATTTGATCTTCACTCGATAGTGGTTCAGATGTTCTCACACTAAGTTGCAGTATTTGCTTTTGATTGGGATCAGTCGGTAAATCAATGCCTTGTCCTAGAAAAATAGAGCTTACAGTGGGATGCTGTGCACGTAGCTCTGCAAAAACATCATTTGCATTGGCAAATAAAGCATTTTTCACCCTTAATTCTTGCTGTAATTGTTTTACCTGTTCATCCTTTTGGCGCAGGGCTTCTTGTCCATTCAGATACAAATCACTCAATACCCCAGATTTTAAGGCAGTCACATCAACCTTATCATCATTGGTTTGATGCACAATAATTTTAGTTCCTTCGAGATTTGCAACAGCAAGTCTCCCTTCAATATTCTGCAACGTCGCCTGACTTAAGGGCAAACCGACTAAAGCCAACTCAATGGTCCGTGTCTTGCTATCAATTTTTGAACTGGCGACTTGTGTTTCTTTAAAGGTAAATTCTTGTGTAATGAATTTGTTGGCAGTTGATTTAAAAACTTCTTCATTAACTAATTTAGTCGCCAGATAGGCACTTGGAATTGCGGTCACCATTGCGATCATCAGCAAAGATATTTTTACACATCTTTCTACTTTTTCGTCAGCAAAACTATGTGGCTTTAACCTTAAAATCCGGATACCGATAATAGTTGCCAAACTGATGAACACACAATTGATGGTATATAAATACAGTGCACCACCAACAAAGCTCCACTGTCCAGTTGCAATACCAAATCCAGCAGTACAGACAGGTGGCATCAATGCTGTAGCAATCGCCACCCCTGGAATAACATTTGATTTTTCTTCTCGAGTGATCCCAATGATTCCTGCCAATCCACCAAATAATGCGATGAGCACATCCCAAACGGTTGGGCTAGTTCGTGATAAAAGTTCAGATTGTGCATTATCGAGGGGTGATATCGAGAAATATAGAGTGGATACGACCAAGCTGATCAGTGTTGCAATGCCTAGGTTGAAGAGTGCCCGTTTTACCAGTTTAAAGTCATAAACTGCTACACCCAGCCCCACCCCCATGATCGGTCCCATAAGTGGAGAAATTAGCATTGCGCCAATAACCACGGCTGTTGAATTGATATTTAATCCGACTGATGCAATAAAAATAGCGAATATTAAAATCCAGGGAATGGCTCCTGATAGCTCAATCCCATCACGAATACGACGCTCGATTTCATCATCTTCTGCCTTATCTGCCAGCAGACTAAAGCGATGGCGTGCACGTCTTAATCTACTTGTATAATTAAAGGAGGAGTTGTGTTTATTAGAGGTGTTGGTCAATTTAACATCCTACTTTTTATCCATCTGTGGAAAGACCTTTAATCTCAGTCGATTTTTGGTCCTCGTGATTACCTTAGAGTGAGAAAATGAAACATTCCAGAAAACTAACTTTACTCAAAATTACAAAAAAGTCTTAATATCTCCTGCGATTGATTAATTAATAAACATAAATGTTTCATTTCTTATAATCGTTTCATCAAGTTATCAGTTCTCCTTATGATTTGTCAGATTGTAGTGTTACAGTAAGAGGGATTATAAGTGATTAAATTTAATAATGATATTATTCATGGGGCAATTTTCGACATGGATGGAACCATGTTTGATACTGAACGTTTACGTTTTCAAACCTTGAAGCAAGCATCTCAGGAATTGATCGGTGTTTCATTTAGTGATGCTTATTTAATGGCTTGTCTGGGACTCAGTGCAAGTAGTGCACATCAACTAGCCAAACAGCAGTATGGGGACGATATCCCTTATGCAGAGATCCGACAACGAGCTGATGAGCTTGAACTCGAAAGTGTCAGAAGTTTAGGTGTACCCATTAAAAAAGGGTTGGTACAGGTACTAGAACGTTTACGTAAATCTGGTTTACGCATGGCAGTTGCGACATCAAGTCGTCGCTTAATTGCTGAAGAATATCTGATCAATGCCAACGTTTATAAATTCTTTGATGTACTGGTGTGTGGTGATGAAGTACAGAAAGGTAAACCACATCCGGAAATTTTTCTTTCCGCTGCTGAAAAACTCAATTTACCTACATCAGAATGCTTAATGTTCGAGGATTCGGAAAATGGTATTACTTCAGCCTATAATGCTGGTGGGGTTACCATCTTGCTACAAGACATCAAGGAACCTAATTCCAACATGCTGGCCAAAACAGATTACTTTTTTGAAAGTATGTATGACTGCCTGCATCAATTGGATCAACATACACTAAACTTGGAAATGCCAACACTTCAAGAGTCTTTTCCACAAAGTCTGAATCAATTGACCGTTGGCATTCATGGATTTGGTGCGATTGGCGGTGGCTTCATGGCACAGATCCTGTCCCACTGGGATGGCTATACACGTCCAAAGCGAATCTATGCCTCAACCCATAATTCCTTGTATCGTTCAGCAGTGAATGCCTTTGGCAGTTACTGTATTCGTTATGGCCAGCTTTCCTATGATGAACGTATTGAAAATATGCATATCATTGATGCGGGTAATATTGAACAGATGCAGGAGATGTATATTGCCTCAAGCATGATAGCTGTTTGCTTGCCGGAACAGGCGATTGCAACTGAGGCCAGAACAATTGCCCAAGGCTTATATGCCCGTCATATTGCCAATAATGAACAGTTCACGAATCCTTTAACCGTCCTCATTATCTTAAATAAAATCGGTGCTAAACACTTATTGCTTGAACATGTGCATAGCGCTTTGGTTGAAATTACAGCTCCAGACATTGCTGAGCAGATTTTAGAGCAGCATTATTTCTGTGATACGGTCGTTAACCGAATGGTTTCCAAATTGACCGACCAAAACCTTTACCGTCAGTTGCGTATTAAGTACAACATTTTTAAGCAATACCAACTCGATCACGACCTTGATCATGCTGATATTGAAGATGCTACCCGTTTGAATCCTGAACAGGAAAGGTTAGCTTCAATGTATGTCGAAGAGATGTGCAGTAACTTTAAACCCAGCCATATTTTGCAGACCATGGACTTGATTCTATTCCATGCAGAAGTGGACATGCCGATTTACGTAGAAAATAACAGTCCCTTGCTAGGCAAAATGCGTCAGATGGTGTTGGTGGATGATATTCAGGAAATTCAGTTGATAAAAAACAGGTTATGGAATGGTGTTCATGCCATGACTACCTGGTACGCAACACGCCTCGGCTACGAAACGATTGGTTTAGCTATGGCAGACCCAAAAGTGAGAGAGTTTATGGAGGGGCTTCTTGAAGAAGTGAAGGCTGGGCTTACCCTTACCCTACCACATCGCAAAAATGATCTTGATGATCTGGCAAAAAGCTTTATTAATTCTTGTGTCAATGCCTACAAAGATCCGTGTGAACGTGTAGCACGTGATCCTTTACGAAAGTTAGCCGCTTCAGAACGCGTCTTGGGATCAATTGCTTGTAATATTCAGCAGGGCTTACCTTACCAGAACTTAAGTCAAGGTGCCTTATATGGTTACTACTACTCTATTCAGCAAAAAGATATTAGCTATGGTGAAGCAATTGAACATCTTAAAATTCAGTTAGGGCAATCTGGATTAAACGAGCAACATCAGCAAACCCTACAGCGAAATATTGAAACACAGTTAGCTCAATTGCTCCCGGCTAAACATAAGACGCACAATCCTCATTGTGTAGACCTAGCAAAGAAAATGGATCATAGCCTGACCTGATTGTGTCATAGGATTTAACCAGAATAGAATAAACTCATATTTATGAGGTCAAGCATGCTTGACCTCATGTGTACAATAATTTCCCAAGGATAAATTTAACAAGCCGACTTCATTTTTTAAAATATTTAAGTTTTGAAGTGACTGATAAAAATATAAGCTAAAACTCCACACGCAATTGAGAAAGGCACAACGACAGCTAACCAAATACTAAACTGACAACTTAAATTTTGAATCAATTGTGCAGATGGAGTTTCATAAAATGGTTATGTGTGTCTAGAGTTTTAGTGGCTATTCACTATTATGGTCAGGGTTATAGATTTGATTATCGGAAGAATAAGAAACTTGCCAAACCAGAGAAAAATCAAAGATGGATTCGTGTAAATGGTGATTATATTCTAATTAATACAGTGAACCACCGTATCTTAAGAGTTGTTCCTGGTTGATCTTTGTAATCTGATTATCAAAAGGGAGCGGCACTGTTGCAAATAGCTGCTGATGGTAAGCTAAATCGTTTTTAGCTAAAGGTTTAACCTATGAATCCCTTCCATGGTCGGCATTTTCAGGGCGAAATCATCCTTTGGGCTGTGCGCTGGTATTGTAAATATGGCATCAGCTATCGTGAACTTCAAGAAATGCTCGCTGAACGAGGCATAAATGTGGATCACAGTACAATTTATCGTTGGGTTCAGCACTATGCTCCTGAAATAGAAAGACGCTTACGCTGGTACTGGCGTAATCTTAGTGATCTGAGCTCATGGCATATTAATGAAACTTATGTAAAAGTGAATGGACAATGGTCTTATCTGTATCGTGCAGTCGATCAACGTGGCCATACCATTGATTTTTACCTTTCTTCTAGACGTAATACCAAATCAGCCTATTGTTTTCTTGGAAAATTTTAAATAATGTAAAGAAATGGCAAATTCCACGGGTGATTAATACGGATAAAGCACCCACATATGGACGTGCTTTATCATGGTTAAAACAGGAAAGAAAATGTCCACCAGACCTTGAGCACAGGCAGGTTAAGTACAAAAATAACGTGATCGAATGTGATCATGGCAAGATAAAGCGGATTATCAGGGCCACGTTAGGATTCAAATCCATGAAGACAGCTTATGCCACAATTAAAGGGATTGAAGTCATGCGTGCACTGCGTAAAGGACAAGCTTCGTCATTTTATTATGGTCAGCCTCAGGGTGAAGTGCATTTAATCAACAGGGTTTTCGGTCTCTAAGCTTTTTTGAATCGGATATCCGACTTAGCTCCCTATTTGCAACAGTGCCATCGTATGACCCCGTTGATCAACTGCACGATACAGGTAAGTCCATCGCCCCTTCACTTTGATATAAGTCTCATCCATATGCCATGAATGTAAATCTGTAGGGTTACGCCAATACCAGCGTAACCGTTTTTCCATTTCTGGAGCATAACGCTGAACCCAACGATAAATTGTACTGTGATCCACATTTATGCCTCGTTCAGCGAGCATTTCTTGAAGTTCACGATAGCTGATGCCATATTTACAATACCAACGAACAGCCCAAAGAATGATTTCACCTTGAAAGTGCCGACCGTGGAAGGGATTCATCTGCTGTATCTCGAAATAAATAAGATATTTAGCTTATCATGTCAGCCTATTTGCAACAGTGCCGCAAGGAATTGCTTTAGCATTAGAAATGCTTTAATTAGTACAACAGACCTTATCTGGATTTTTATTGACCATGGCTCATTCCCACACACATGAGACATCACATTACGGTACGGCCTTTGCTATCGGTATTGTATTGAACTTGGGCTTTGTTTTAATTGAAGCATTCTATGGCTGGCAAACCGACTCCATGGCCTTGCTGGCTGATGCGGGCCATAACTTAACCGATGTCGGTGGATTACTTCTGGCATGGGCAGCCTATAGCGTAGCGCGTATTCACTCCAATCGTCGACATACTTATGGTTGGCAAAAAGCCTCGATTCTGGCCAGTTTTACTAATGCCGTGCTGATCCTCTTTGCGATGTTTTCTCTAGGCTGGGAATCTATACAACGGATTCAGTCTCCCAGCCCTGTAGCGGCAGTCACCGTTATGATCGTCGCTGCAATCGGTGTGGTAGTGAATTTGAGCACCGCCCTTTTGTTTCTTAAAAACAGTCAGCATGATTTGAATATCAAAGGTGCCTTTCTGCATATGGCGGCAGATGCCGTTGTTTCGGTCGGCGTAGTGGTCGCGGGGGCCTTATATTTATGGCAGGGCTGGTTATGGATTGACGCTGTGGTAGGTTTGATTATCGCCATTATTATTATTTTGGGAACATTTTCCTTGTTCCGCCAATCCTTACACTTGCTCTTTGATGGTGTGCCCGATCAGATTAACCTTTTAGAAGTCAGGAACTGCTTACTCAATATTCCGAGCGTTGTGGATCTGCATGATTTACACATCTGGAGTATGAGTACCCTGGAAAATGCACTCACGGTGCATATGGTTTATGATGACAACTTACAAACTGCGAATACCTTACTTGCAGAAATTACCGAAGCTTTACATCATCATTTTGATCTCAAACATGTGACGGTGCAGCTGGAATCGATCGCTTATGCTGAAGGTTGTGAAATGAAACTTAAACCGCATTATACTTCTAGCCAATCCTTGTTGAAATAAAGTCTCAGAATCATATATTTCATATTGCGCATATTCGGATATTCATATATAACCAAGCTATTCTTTTAAGGATAACTCTCATGGATCAAATGCCGAAAGTGCAAATTTATCATAACCCTGCCTGTGGCACTTCACGTAATACCCTGGCTTTAATTCGTAATGCGGGCATTGAACCTGAAGTGATTGAATATCTGGTCACCCCCCCTTCAAAAGATCAGTTGATCAAACTGATTCAGGATTCTGGCTTAAGCGTTCGTGAAGTGTTACGTAAGAATGTGGATCCTTATACCGAGTTGAATCTGGATGATGCAAGTTGGACCGATGAAAAACTCATTGATGCCATGCTTGAACATCCGATCCTGATTAACCGTCCACTGGTAGTTACGGATCTCGGAACACGTTTATGCCGTCCATCGGAAGTAGTGCTGGACATCCTGCCTTTGCCACAATTAAAAGCTTTTGCCAAAGAAGATGGTGAAGTCATCATTGATGAACAGGGCAATCGCGTAAAATAAAGCATTATTCACTGAAGAAAAGCTCAACTCTGTTGCAATGCTGTTCACTTAAGCATTTGAAGCCTCGCGAAATTTATTAGAGAATCCGATGTCAGGTTTGGCATCGGATTTTTTATGGTGTTTCAGCAGGATCTTCTCG
>NZ_JBIQOC010000105.1:0-11887 GCF_044130295.1 Acinetobacter uliginosus
AAGATGAGATGTAACTCATTGAAATGTGTCATCATATTCGTCGTCAGAAAACAAGTATTATGCCATTATTTCAATGAGTTATCTTTTTTTGTCGTGTACAAAGATTGAGCTTATACCACGCGCAATCAAATTATGGTCGGATTTCTCTCAATTCGCGCTGAATAAAACGCTGGATCATTTCACGATATAAATGTTCCACCAGATCAGGATCGGTTCCCATATCTAGCGCTTGTGCACGTACTTTCTGAATGACCTGCTCGACCCGTTCCGGAGATTGTACGTCCTGTACAGTACGCTTAAAACGCGTAGCCTGATCGACATAAAACTGACGGGTGGCAATCATCTCAATGAGTGCGGTATCAATGGCATCAATTTGTGCACGGGCCTGTTCTAAAGACTCACATTTCTCTTTCTTCATCTTTGCTATCATCATTTTCACTTTTATATTGGTCTTCTAAAACATTACTAAAAATACTTTCGATCATCCAGACCCGGTACAAACTATTAAACACATAACTTTGACCATCAATGCGCAGTTCGAGCACAGGAAAATCGGGCTGAGACTTCATTTCACAGAGTATGTCATTTTCTTTTAATTTGGCAGCAATATCTTCAGTGCTCAGTTCATTGATCTCTAAATCATGCTTGATCTGGTCAAAATGCGGCCTGAATGACAGATCTTTGCCTTTGGTCCAGACCGCCTGCAAAATGCTGTACATGGCTTCCACACGCTGCTCTTCAGGCACGCTATAAAACAGTTTCGCCATCTCATAAGTTGCTTGCTGGGTAGGACGGCAAAACGGGGTAAATTTCACTTCGGTACGTTTGGACAAGCGTGTCGCCAGCCCCCAGTCAAACAGGTCCCGTCCGTGATAAGACAGCGGGTAAACATTGAGATGAATATTATAAAAATTGGCCAGCTCTTCTTTAATATAGGCCAACAAGAGCCAGGAAATCGGGTCTTCCAGAGCAATATATAAATCCAGTTCCGGATCCAGCGCCTGAATTTCATTCAGTTCTTCGGCATCACTGATCAGATGTTCACGCCATTCAATATGGTTGATCAGGAAAATCGGATTACCAGTGAGTAATTTTTGTTGTTTTAAACGGCGGGTTAAACGCAGCAGATCATCCACCGCATGATACTTGCGCTCCCCAAATTCAAAATAGCTGACCAAAACTTCGTTATCGTTAAAAATTCGTTCCGGAAAATTCTGCGCTGGATGATGGCGGCTGGCCATGGCATGTAAAGTACGCAATTTGCCATACTGTTTTTGCCACAGCATGTGAAAAACATCTTCAAGTAAATACAGGAAATCCTGGCCGCGTAAGGGAGTATTGCGAAGGATGGTTTCTGCTTGAGCGATGGCCTCAAGCGGCGGCTGTTCGGGGGTTTCATGGAAACTAAAACGATGCTGTTTGGATAGAATTTTGGCATCGTTCAGGCAGTAACTTTGCCACTCCATTTCTGACATGTTATTGGGAGGTTCTGCCGTTCGACTGGAAATGATCACTTTTAAGGGTTTGATCTCATCACTCAAGATTTCTTCAAGTTCAGGTAACTGCTGTGCAGCCAAATAGCTATAGACATCATCCAGACGCAAGTGGATGGTTAAACCCTGCTCCGTAGATAATTCCACCTGACGAGTCGGCTTTTGATAAAACCAACTCGATCGAAGTGGATCAAACCAACGGCGTAACAGTGACATGAGATCAGCCTCGAAAAAAAACCCTTGTGTGCTACAAGGGTTTATAACAATTTGTTAGGTAATGATCAATTATACATCTAAATTTAGATCGGTCACTGCCCCTTTTTCAGCACCTGTGGTCAATTTAGCAAACTTCGCCAAAGCACCATAGCGATAATTCGGCTCCGGCTTGACCCAAGCCGCTTTACGCTCTGCCAGTTCTGCATCGGAAATATGCAGCGTCATTTCCCGGGTTTCGGCATTAATGGAAATTTTATCGCCATTTTTCACCAGACCAATCGGCCCGCCTTCATAGGCTTCAGGCGTGACATGACCAATTACAAAGCCATGGCTGCCACCGGAGAAACGGCCATCGGTGAGTAGCGCCACAGATTTTCCTAAGCCCTTACCAATAATGGCCGAGGTCGGTTTCAGCATTTCCGGCATGCCGGGTCCGCCTTTAGGCCCTTCACCACGAATCACCACCACTTCGCCTTCCTGCACTTCACCATCTAAAATACCACGCATGGCACCAATTTCGCCTTCGAACACGCGTGCCGGACCTTCAAAATACAGTCCTTCTTTACCGGTAATTTTTGCGACCGCACCGGTTGGTGACAAGTTACCCTTTAATACCACTAGATGAGAGTCTTTTTTAATCGGGGCATCAAAGGGCAAAATAATTTGCTGACCTTCTGGATAATCGTCTACATCTGCCAGATTTTCAGCCAAGGTTTTACCGGTCACGGTCAGGCAGGAACCATCTAGCATGCCGGCATTCAGCATGCGTTTCATCAGCGGCTGAATCCCGCCAATCGCAATCAGTTCCGACATTAGATATTTGCCCGATGGACGCACATCGGCCACCACAGGAATGTCCTTACCAATCCGCACAAAATCGTCCAGAGTCAGTTCCACACCTGCAGTATGGGCCATCGCCAACAGATGCAGCACGCCATTGGTAGAACCACCCAGAGCGATCAGCACTTTAATCGCATTTTCAAATGCTGCCTTGGTCATGATGTCACGCGGTTTGATGTCCAGACGCAGCAGGTTCATTACCGCTTCGCCTGCCCGCAGACAGTCAATTTTTTTCTCTTCAGACACTGCTTCCTGCGCTGATGAACCCGGTAAGCTCATACCTAAAGCTTCAATGGCGGAAGCCATAGAGTTGGCGGTATACATACCACCACAAGAACCCGGACCCGGCAATGCGACTTCTTCAATCTGCTTGACCTGAATTTCGTTGATTTCGCCTTTGGCATGCTGACCCACGGCTTCAAACACGGAAATCATGTCGGTATGGCCGGCACCGGGTTTAATGGTTCCACCATAAATAAACAGCCCAGGACGGTTTAAACGCGCCAAGCCCATGATGCAACCCGGCATATTCTTGTCACAGCCACCAATTGCAATCACGCCATCATAAGCTTGACAACCCACCACCGCTTCAATCGAATCGGCAATAATTTCACGAGACAGCAATGAGTATTTCATGCCTTCGGTACCATTTGAGATCCCGTCAGAAATGGTAATGGTATTGAAGATAATGCCCTTGCCATTTGCGGCATTCACGCCTCTTTCCACTTCACGCGCCAAGCCATCGATATGCATATTACAAGGCGTGACATTGGCCCAGGTTGAGGCAATGCCAATAAAAGGTCGGCTAAAGTCGGCATCTTTAAAACCGGTCGCGCGCATCATGGAACGTGCCGGCGCATTTTCAATGCCTTCATAGACAGGAGCTGAATGCTCGCGGATATTATCTTTACTCATTGGTTTCTTCCTTGGCGATGACTGATTTTCAGCTTCAGTCTTTGGCAAATTATTCTAAGATCATTGTATAGAAGGCATACGATATGTAAAAGAAATTACCCTGCAGAAAAATATTTTTAATGAATTCTTAAAACTATTTAATAACATGACCGAGCGACATGGATGTCGCTGTTTCGCTGTGCTACAAGGACGTAGCATCAGAGAAACAAAAGATTTTTGTTACTTTTGATCTTTCAAAAGTAAGATTCTGCCTGCACAAAGATCATCAGAACTTTTAAATCTATTTAAGGCAGTGAAATTTTCCAAAGCCATAAAAAAGCACCCCATCTGGAGTGCTTTTTTATTCTCTAAAATTTAGAGCTTAGATTTCACGTACCGCACCTTTCGCAGCACTAGTAGTATGCATAGCATAAGCTTTCAGTGCTTTAGAAATTTTACGTGGACGCTCTTCCACTGGATGCCAGCCTTTCGCTTCTTGCGCTTCACGACGCGCAGCCATAGTTGCTTCATCCACAGCCAGGTGGATGGTACGGTTTGGAATATCGATTTCGATTAAATCGCCATCTTCAACCAGACCAATGGCACCACCTTCAGCCGCTTCAGGAGAAACGTGACCAATAGACAAACCTGATGAACCGCCAGAGAAACGACCATCGGTTAACAAGGCACATTCTTTACCCAAACCTTTCGATTTCAGGTAACTGGTTGGGTACAGCATTTCCTGCATACCCGGACCACCACGTGGACCTTCATAACGAATCACAACCACATCACCGGCTTTAATTTCATTGCCCAAGATCGCTTCTACCGCAGAATCCTGGCTTTCAAATACGCGAGCAGTACCGTTGAATTTCAAAATTGAATCATCAACACCGGCAGTTTTAACGATACAGCCATCCAGCGCGATGTTGCCGTAAAGCACAGCCAGACCACCATCTTTCGAGAAAGCATGTGCTGCATTACGGATCACGCCATTTTCACGGTCACCATCTAAACGCGAATAGTAACGGTCTTGTGAGAAAGCAGTTTGTGTTGGTACACCGCCCGGTGCCGATTTAAAGAATTGGTAAACTTCTTCATCTTCAGTACGGATGATGTCCCATTTGTCCAAAGCATCTTTCAGGGTTGCTTCGTGGACTGTACCTACAGACGTATCCAGCAAACCGGCACGATCCAGTTCACCCAGGATCGACATGATGCCACCGGCACGGTGCACATCTTCCATATGCACATCATTTTTCGCAGGCGCCACTTTACACAGTACTGGTACTTTACGGGACAAACGGTCGATATCATCCATGGTGAAATCAACACCAGCTTCGTTTGCAGCAGCCAACAAGTGCAGTACGGTATTGGTTGAACCCCCCATGGCGATGTCCAAAGTCATGGCATTTTCATACGATGCTTTGGTCACCATTGAACGTGGTAAAATGCTGTAATCATCTTGTTCATAGTGACGTTTAGCCAATTCAACAATTAACGAACCTGCGCGTTCAAATAATTTTTTACGGTTGGCGTGGGTTGCTAAAGTTGAACCATTACCCGGTAAAGACAGACCCAATGCTTCAGTTAAGCAGTTCATTGAGTTGGCAGTGAACATGCCTGAACATGAACCACAGGTTGGACAGGCAGAACGTTCGTATTCAGCCACTTCTTCATCCGTATAGTTGTCATCTGCCGCCACGATCATCGCGTCGATCAGGTCAATCGCTTTGTCGTTGCCGCGGATTTTCACTTTACCCGCTTCCATTGGACCACCAGACACAAATACCACTGGAATGTTCAGGCGCATCGCTGCCATCAGCATCCCCGGGGTGATTTTGTCACAGTTGGAAATACACACCATGGCATCGGCACAGTGCGCGCTGACCATGTATTCAACCGAGTCGGCAATCAGGTCACGTGAAGGCAGTGAATACAACATGCCGTCATGCCCCATGGCAATACCGTCATCCACCGCAATGGTGTTGAATTCTTTGGCTACACCACCTGATGCTTCAATTTGACGAGCCACGAGTTGACCCAGATCTTTTAAATGAACGTGACCTGGAACAAATTGCGTGAATGAGTTGACGACGGCAATAATTGGCTTGCCGAAATCATCATCTTTCATCCCAGTTGCGCGCCATAAGCCACGCGCACCCGCCATGTTTCTTCCGTGTGTCGATGTTTTTGAACGATAGTCAGGCATTGTGTTATTCCAACAAAGTTTGTGCTTGAGTTGAATGAGCTCATTCACTCTGGCGAAATCTTACAGATCGAGAGCATGAAATCAGTCGAATTTCCAACCTATCATACACCAAGCCATTGTTTTTCAAGATGGCATTTTCATCTTAGATATGGGTAGATGGGTCTATAATTTGAACTTCGTGATTTGACGACAAAAATCTTTAACTGAAATCTACTATACCGCCATCCCCGGCCAGACAATGCAAAACTTTCATGAATAATTTTTAAATTTTGCATAAGTTTTTTTTATAAAAATAGGCTTCCTCAGTCTGTATTCAGACGCAATTTAGGTGAATAAATGCTTTTGCCTTATAATAGACATCACGTTTATTTGGAAGCTTTTGTGTGAAAATCATCTTTGCGGGTACACCAGAATTTGCCGCCACTGCATTGGCTGCACTGCTTAAAACCGAACATGACATTGTTGCAGTCTATACTCAACCGGACCGCAAAGCTGGACGAGGACAAAAACTCACGGCTTCTGCTGTAAAGCAGCTGGCTTTAGCCAATAATATTCCGGTCTACCAGCCGCTTCATTTTAAATCTTCGACTGAAGAAGGCTTGGCCGCACAAGCAGAACTGGCCGCTTTAAATGCCGACGTGATGGTGGTGGCAGCTTATGGCTTGATTCTGCCGCAAGTGGTACTCGATACGCCTAAATATGGCTGTCTCAATATTCATGGTTCACTGTTGCCACGCTGGCGTGGTGCAGCACCGATTCAGCGTGCCATTGCCACAGGCGATACTGAAACTGGCGTGACCATCATGAAAATGGCGGCGGGTCTGGACACCGGCGACATGATGTTTAAAACCATCTGCCCGATTGAAGCCAGCGACACTTCTGCAACGTTGCATGACAAACTGGCCGAACAAGGTGCAAGTGCCATTACAGCTGTTTTAGCATCGGAAGAAAAACTGCAACACTACCTGGCGACCCGTGAAGTGCAAGACGAAGTATTGACTGTCTATGCTCACAAGCTTTCCAAAGCCGAAGCGGAAATTGACTGGTCAATCGATGCCGTACAGATTGACCGCAATATTCGCGCCTTCAACCCGTGGCCAGTGGCATTTATCGTACTCGACGAGAAAAACAACTTGCGGGTGTGGAATTCTAAGTTATCTCATGCTACTGCGGAAAATGCTCAACCGGGTGAAATCATTGCCATTGATAAAGATGGCGTTCATGTTGCCTGTGCAAATAACACGGTCATCACACTGACTGCTTTACAATGGCCGGGCGCTAAACCGCTTAACCCTGTACAAATTTTACAAACCCAAAAACTGACTATTGGACAAATTTTATAATGAAGCAATCTCCCAACGCCTCAGCCAAAAACCTTAATTTACGTGCTCAGGTGGTGAAGACGTTATTGGCTGTCCAAAATGGTCAATCGCTGCAATCAGTGCTGGCGCAGCAAATGAACATCGTGTCAGACAAAGACCGTGCTTTGTTCCATGAATTGGTACTGGGTTGTTTACGTCAATGGCATGCATTGAAACAACTGACTTTACCATTACTCTCTAAACCACTGGACAATCAAGTGGTTGAAACTTGTTTGTACCTTGGTTTATACCAATTGCTGTGCACCCGCGTGGCTGCCCATGCGGCCATTTCAGAAACCGTTGAAGCGACCAAACAATTGGGAATGGAAAGCTTAAGTGGCGTAGTGAATGCGATTTTACGTCGTGCCACCCGTGAAACTGAGCAGTTCTATGACGTGCTTGAACAAGCGACGAATTTACCAAGCTGGTTGTCTAAACGTCTGAAAAAAGACTGGGGCGAACAGTTTGCTCAACTTAGCTATGAGCTGAAACAGGTTGCACCACTGACTTTACGCGTTAACACACGCCAGGTCAGCCGTGACGAATATCTCGACATTCTTGAAGATGAAGGCATCGATGCACATCGCTGCGAAATTTCCGAAGTCGGTATTGTCATGGATGAAAGCCTGCATATTCCAAGCCTGCCAGGTTTTGAAGCTGGCGGTTTCTCGGTACAGGATGAACATGCCCAGCTGTGCGCTACTTTATTGCCGAACTTGAATGGCAAAATCGTGATTGATGCCTGCGCGGCACCAGGCGGTAAAACTGCGCACATTTTAGAGAAATATCAGCCGAAAAAACTGATTGCCCTTGATCAGGATGAAAAGCGCTTAAAACGTGTTTCTGAAAACCTGGAGCGTTTGGTTCTCGATGGCAAACATGTCGAAATTGTCGCCGCAGATGCCGTAACCTGGAAGGCACCTGAACCAGCTGATTGCATTGTTTTAGATGCACCGTGTTCAGCGATTGGGGTGATGCGCCGTCATCCAGACATCCGTTTACTGCGTCAATCAACTGATATTGCCAAAACAGTCCAACTGCAAAAACAGATTTTGGACAACATGTGGCAGCAACTAAAAGTCGGTGGCACCTTGCTTTACATCACCTGCTCGATTTTAAAAGCAGAAAATGAACAGCAAATGATCGAGTTCTTCGCCAACCATCCAGATGCTAAAGAAATCAAAATTGAAGCCGACTGGGGCATTGAACAAATCCATGGTCGCCAATTGCTGCCACAAGTCGGCCGGGGCGATGGCTTCTTCTATTGCCGTATCCAGAAAACAGCTTAAGCCATATACTTAAAAAAGGAGGGAGCAAAAACCCTCCTTTTTTATTGAGATATGCCATGCTGTCAGGAAGATCGGTGCAAATGCGACCCAGACTTGTGGTAGCACAAGGTTGTGCAACAGCATGCTCCATTCAAGAAACAAGAAAGCCATTATCATCAATGATAATGGCTTTCTTTTGTAACAGGATGAACTGAAGTATTTACAGATTTAAAGCGTATGCTGGTCTTTCACTTCTTCCAGCACCTCATCCAGTTCTTCCGGATGTTTCATCAAGTGCAGAATAGATAACACCAGTCCGCCCCATAAAAACAGCATCGAGATAATCATCATGACAATTGCTGAAGTATTCATGTTTATTCTCCTAGCGATCTTTCATTCTGGCTAAAACAAACGCCACCACAGCACAGAAAATCACACAGCCCCAGCCAAATAGCCACTGCATACTGATACTATAGTCACCATAGCCTTTTAATAACAAGTTATAAATGGTCATGGCCAATGTAATCAATAAAATCAACGAGGTAATGACCGTTAGGGTAAAATCCCAGCCTTTGCCTAAATGCACGGTTGAAATGGCATTAACGTGATTCCGGATCTCAAGCAAAGCTGAACGCTTAAACCAGGCAATGCTGATAATTGAAATTAATGCACCACCAATAATACCGATGTTATTGATGAAATGGTCAATGATATCCACCAGTTTAATCGAATTGACACTGGAGAATAAAACGATAGAAACCAAGGCACTACCGCCACCAACAATGGTAACCGCTTTCTTACGGCCCCATTTCAGCTTGTCCATCATGGCAGAAATTGGAACTTCCAAAATACTGACCATCGATGAAATACCGGCAACAAACAATGAGGTAAAAAACAGGATACCAAATAAATCTGCACCCGCACCCAAGCTGGAAATGATTTTAGGGAAGGCAATAAAGGCCAGCCCAATACCGCCACTCACCACGTCCTGTACATTGCTGTTCGAGCTATACGCCATGAAACCCAATGCGGAAAAAATACCAATACCTGCTAAAATTTCAGTTGAAGCATTGGCAAAGCCCACAATTAAACCTGAACCGGTTAAATTGGTTTTCGGCTTCAGGTAAGAAGCGTAGGTCACCATGATCCCGAAACCGACGGATAATGAGAAGAAGGTATGGCCATACGCCGCCAGCCAGACTTTATAGTCCATCATGGCTGCCCAGTTCGGAGTAAAGAAGGCATTCAAGCCTTCCACTGCACCCGGCAAACGCAGGGATTGAATCACTAACAGGGTAAATAAAACAAATAGTAATGGCATGAAAATTTTGTTGGAAAGCTCAACGCCTTTTTTCACCCCACCATATAAAATGATTAAGGTCAGTACCCAAATTCCGGCCAGGGGCCAGAAAATATGACTGACAAAACGGGGATCAAAACCGGTTGCCTCTGAAGTCTGCAAATAGGTTTTAAAGAAGAACCCTTCCGGGTCGCTGCCCCACATTTGACCAATCGAGAAATAAACATAACTGCCTGCCCAGGTTAAAACGCTGGCATAATACAAGCCAATAATGATACAGACACTGACTTGCCACCACCCGAGGGTTTCGCCTCCCCGGAATAATTTACGGTATGCTTTCGGAGGCGAGCCACTGCTACGATGTCCGACTGCATAGTCCAGAAATAACAGCGGTAAACCCGCAGTAATTAAAGCAATCAAATAAGGGATAAGAAACGCACCACCGCCATTTTCATAGGCAACGTATGGAAAGCGCCAAATATTACCTAAACCGACCGCCGATCCGATAGCGGCAATAATAAAGCCGGATCGTGAGGTCCAATTTTCACGAGAATCTGTCATACAACACCTAAACCTTCGATATCTTCAGTTGCTGCTTGTTATCGGGTTTATATCGCAAGCAAAAAAGTACCATTCAAAAATAATTCTTGTGTCTGATTTAGAGTTCACCTTTTGGGTGCAGTATTCTAAATTGCAAACAGATCAGTAAGGATCAAATTTTGCTTAAAAATGTTGATCAATACCCATCCTTTATATGAACTTAACAATACTCACTTTTATAAAAATTTTCTGTAATTTATTTACCAAACATTTCATTTTTATAATCTGTTGAGTTTGAATGCTCATTTAATCGGCTTATTTTTAATCTCTCTTTATTATTGAATAATAAACTTTTGGGAATACATAAATTACATATAAAAACCTGAAGTTATCTTAAGATGCTTCAATCTACTTATTTATGGTGTTGGAATAACGATTTAAAAATTAAATGCCGCATGGCTTTTTCAACTCGTTTACTAAAGATGAGAGATAAATTTCCTGTAATTTTGAGAAACAACAACAATGCAATTTTTTATCATTCACTATATGATGCGCTGAGTTTAAGTCTGTATCTGCTGCATTTAAGCCAAAAAAGGATTTTCCAAAAATAACAGTTCACCTCACTTCAGGATTTTTATGCAATCACTTAAAATTCTTTGCTTAGCCCTAGGACTGGGCGCATTCAGCTCCACCCAAGCCGATGTTATTGCGGTTAAAGGCAATATTGATTACTGGTACTACAGCACCGATGTAACCCAACCGGCATCTTCGCTTCCACAAGCACAACTTGAAGATGATCATGCGCTGTCATTCTCGGTTGCAGTAGAACATCCAGTGCCATTTTTACCCAATGCAAAAATTAAACATAGCCATTTACAGGCTGATAGCGATCAAAGTTTTGAAGGTGTAAAAAGCCATCAGGTCGACCTCACTTATACAGATTTCATTCTCTATTACGAAATACTGGACAATATTGTCGATGCCGATGTCGGCTTTGGAGCCAAGCGTTTAAGCGGAGATATTCTGCAAAACTATACTGACACTTTAGATGTGAGTAGTACGTTACCGATGCTGTATGCCCAGGCCGGGGTAAACCTGCCCTTTACCGGCTTAAGTGCTCGAGCTGAAGCCAGTTTTGCTGCACTGAATGATGAACAAATTAGCGATGCTCAAGCAGAACTCAAATATAACTTCATCGATAACCTCTTGGTTGACGTAGGTGCCAGAGTTGGGTATCGCATTTTAGACATTCAGCTGGAAGAAAGTTCAAATGCAGAAACCAAACTCAAATTTAAAGGCCCTTATCTGGGCATAGAAGCATATTTTTAAAGCACTACTGTATGCTTTCGCGTACATGGACTGCAGAAAATGAAGGCTAGGCATGCGGCAGCGTTCAAACTATATTTAACCCATACCGAAACAGGATGTTTCTAAAACAACAAGAATAAAAGTACAAAACAGCAGGATGCTGAGGTAGATCAGGAGTGATATGTTTAACCCATACGAAAAGGCCTCGACATCCTGTCGGGGCTTTTTTATGCTTGTATATATAACGTTTATAGAACTACAGATAATAAAGCATACGTATTTTATTCTTTTTTGAATCATTCTTCTTTTTAATAAGAATTCCCCGCATAAAAAAAGCCCCTGCAAATGCAGGGGCTTTTTAAGTAATAATGAGCTGGCGATGACTTACTCTCACATGGGTAATCCCACACTACCATCAGCGCTAAGAGGTTTCACTTCTGAGTTCGGGAAGGGAT
>NZ_JBIQOC010000106.1:0-11775 GCF_044130295.1 Acinetobacter uliginosus
AAGGAAACTTTTAAGGTCACTCTTTGTGCCTGATAAAAAATGGCGAAAACAAGAAGAACCTCAATTGAGGTTCTTCTTGTGATATTTGTGGGACAGCAGTGAGCCTAAACTTCCTTTTTTTATATTATTTATCCTGCTGTATTAACGCAGCTTAGAAAAATACTGCTGGCGCCATTCTTTCCAGAAATACATCACAATGCCGAACATCACCACCACAATGCCAAAAAAGGCATTCGGACTGATATGTTCGTTATTCAAGGTGGCACCTAAAATCAGGGCAATCACCGGGGTCATGACATTACTCAACGACACGGTCGAGGCATTCAAACGCTTGATCAGCCAGAAATAACACAGCATGGCCACAATGGAAGACATGATCATGGTAAAGATAAAACCAATCATGGCTCGTCCACTTGGCAGCGCCGTTGGAAAATGCTGCCAGATAAATGGAATGATCAGCAGTGAACCCACGGCTGAGACCATCAGTGAACCGGTCGCTTGTGACATCGGTTTGAGTGGAGCATTAATCTGTTTGACCCAGAAAATCGAGCTGATATAAGACACCATGCTAATCAGCATCAACACTACACCAATCGGGTTGACTTTACTGTCGGCAGAATCGGCAAAGACAAAGCTCAGACCGGAAACCGCAATCGCCATACCCAGCCATTGTAGCCAGATCAGTTTTTGCGTTTTTAAAATCACATGTCCAATCAGGCCTGCAATCAGCGGTGAAAAACCAAAGATCAGGGCCATTAACCCGGAAGTCAGATAATTGGCTGCAAGATAGATAAACAGCTGCGCACCAATTAAATTCAGACTGCCCGCCACATAACTTTTTAAAGAAGTCTGATCAAAAGGCAGCGGGTCACGCATCAGCTTTAAAAGGAACAAGGCAATTAGCGACGCGCCAAAATAACGGATGATCAGCACCCACATCGGATGGACTTCCTGCACGCTCCAGACAATTGCCAGTGGCGTAGTGGCCCAGATGAATACCAATAAAGCGTAAATACTTGCCATGACCATCATGGAAGATGAATTTGAACTCATAAATTGCTCAATTAAAATTTATCAAAAAGCAGCGAACCAAATTTATGTTCAAATCCGCAATCAACAACACTGATGGCAGCATGGATGCCGCCTGTGGTACTGGGAGATATAGACATCCCCTCAGCACTACAGAAGATTTTTGTTACTTTTCATCTTTGAAAAATAACAATCACCTATACGAAAATATATTAAATCACACTGACACATGAAGTCATGACAATGGAAGCAAAGACATAAAAAAACAGACCTATGCAAAACATAGGTCTGTCAAAAATATCTAAATAAAACTTAAGCCACTTTGCGTAAATCCAGGCTTAAATCAAGATGTTTTTCTGCTTCAAAAGCGGTATTTTTGCTGATCATTTTTTTCAAATGACGCATTTCTTTTGCGGCATTGACCGTAATACCGGCAACGATTTGACCGTCAGTCACACCATACATCACAAATGAATTGTCTGCACCTTTGGCTGCATCCATTTCACCGCGAACATGCCATTCAGCTGCAGCCATATCGCCCACGAACTGGTAGTTAATGTCGAGTTGATCGGTCCAGAACCATGCCGGATTGGCTTTCGGATGCTCTACACCCATCACATGACGCGCGAAAATACCTGCCTGGAGGTTGGCATTTTCCCAGGTTTCGACACGGCGGTATTCACCATCTTCACGAAGCTGAGTCGCGACATCACCTGCTGCATAAATGTCAGCATTTGAAGTCTGGCAGTTTTCATTAACTTTAACCGCAAAATCAACATCCAGACCAGCCTCAACAGCCAGCTGTGCATTTGGCACGATACCAATACCGTAAATGACCGCATCGGCACGAAGCTCTTCACCACCCTCAAGGGTCACGACAACTTCTTCACCATCTAGCTTGCAATCTGCAATCTTGGTTTCCAGACGCACATCCACACCGGCACGGCGTTGCTGTGCCAACAAGAATTCGCTCAGGATACGTGGCGATGAACGACCCATCACCATTGGACCCTGTTCAATCACTGTCACTTCACATTCTTTGTAACGTGCAGATGATGCCAATTCAAGACCAATCACCCCACCACCAATCAACACAATACGTTGACCGGCTTGAAGCACAGGTACCAGTGCTTGTGAATCTTCAAGATTACGCAGGGTATACACATGTTTACCCAGCGCATCAAAGTTTGGTAAACGACGTGCTGCACCGCCTGTTGCAAGCAATAGCTTGTCATAAGCAACAACGTCACCGTTTTGAAGTTCAACTGTATGGGCCTCGGCATTGATTTTAGCCACGCCATTGCCACGAATAGTTGTTACACCAAGTTCAGCCAGTTTCTGTTCTGACAGAATTTCAATCTTGGTTTCTTCAGGTTTTAGAATCACATCCTTGGATAATGGTGGACGCTCATAAGGCAGATGCGTTTCATCACCAATCAAAATGATTTTGCCTTCGTACTTATTGGCACGAAGTTCTAAAATCGCACTTGCACCTGCCTGTCCAGCACCTACAATTACGATGGTTTCGATGTTGCTCATGTCATTAACCTTTTAACTCTGCAGATACGATGCCGAAACCAGCGATCCACTCACTGATGTCTTCGTAGCAATGTGTCGTCATGTCATATTCACCCATTTCATGCAGGGCAGCGAATGCAGCCATCCATGAACGGACTTCCTGACCACCACGGCCACCGTCACGGCGGATGTCAGCTTCAGTCATGGCTTCCAGTGCAGCGAAATCTGCATTCTTGAATTTCTCCAGCAATGCAATATCCCACTCTGGGCTTAATGGTACAGAAACTGAGGTATCCCCTGCAGCAAGCTTCTGTCCTACAGCAATCACTTTGGCCTGACGGGCATTACGTGCTTCAGGGCTTGGGTTACGGCCCGCAATCAGGAATTCTTCCACTTCTGGTGGAACAGAACCCATTTGCGGTGTAGGTGGATCGTGTGACAAACCACCGGTACCCAGTACAAGAACACGTTCATTTTCAAGGTTTAAAGACTTGATAAACTGACCTACAGCACGACCTAAAGCGATGGTACGCTTGGTGGTTGGCATGGGTGCTGCAGCGCCATTAATAAAAACTGGAATCGTTGGATAACGATCAAGCTGACCTTCACACAGGAAATGTAAAGGCTGAGTCACACCATGATCCGCCTGCATACGGTATGAGTATGCAACGTCCACACCTTCGTCCAATACGCGGCGAACCAGCGCCAGCGCCTTGTCTTCAGGCACATCAATATGATCATTGTCCTTACCATAATCCCAGTCACCTGCCGCTTTGGCACGAATGCCCACGCAGAAACTTGGCATCAGGTCATAGAAGAAACCATTGAAATGGTCTGGACCAAAGGTAATGATCAGGGTTGGGTCGTAAGCTTTGACTTCAGCAGACAATTTCTCAAAAGCAGCACGGACTTTCTGCTCTTTAGACTGATCTTGTGGTGAAGCAAATTCCATTAACGGACTGTGCGAAGCACAAATAAGTTTAACGGCCATGAGAGACTCCTTAAAAGGAAGGCAGCCAGAACAGGCTGCCGATAAGTCCATTTGATTTAGACTAGATTTTTATTCGTCAAAGAAACCGGCACGAGGCTGACGTAAGCCGCGAATTCCCAGACCACATTCTGCATTGATCAGAACACCAGTCAAAGGACGGTTATTTTGACGAGATGCCAACAGCACGTATGAACCCGTCATGTCTTCCGGTTCAGGCAAAAAGTTCAGTGGCATGCCACGTGCAATTTTCTCAGGATCACGCGCATCCAGCAGACCAAGATTTTCCTGACCTAATGATGCTGCCCCTTTGATATTGACATTCATACCTGACGGTGCAACGGCGTTCACTCGTACTTTAGGCGCAAGCTCGTAAGCCAGTTCTTTCATAATACCCACACCAGCATGCTTAGATGCCGTGTACACAGGGCCTCCGCCTGCCGAGTACAGTGCAGAGTTAGACAAAGTAAATATGATAGAACCTTCAGAAGCTATCAATGCATCCAGCGCAGCTTTGGCACCAAGAATTAAAGACTTGGTGTTAATACCCATGATTTCATCAAAGGCTTTTTCCAGTTGCTCACCCGATGTATTGACGATATCTGCATAATGATCCCAGATACCAGCATTGCCAACGAAACAGTCAAGCTTGCCGAAGCGCTCAACTGTTGCATTTACGGCACGGACGTTGTCTTCATAGCTGGCTACATCACCGGCAATTGCTAATACTCGATCACCGAAATGGGCTTTCAATGCATCAACTTTTGCCTGTGAACGTTGAAGAACAGCAACTTGTGCACCCTCTTCCAGGAAACGTTCGACCAGTGCCCAGCCTAAACCTGAACCACCACCCGTAATAAGTGCAACTTCGCCTTGTAGCCAACCCATGATTACTCTCCTGCCATCTCTACAAATAACTGACCATCTTCCACAATCACCGGGAAAGTCTGGATTGGATCAGTTGCTGGTAAGCATAATGCTTGACCAGTTTTCAAACAGAAACGTGCTGAATGCAGTGGACATTCCACAGTGCCGTCATCTTCAAGATAACCTTCCGACATAGAAGCATTACCATGTGAACAACGGTCATTCATTGCAAAGAACTCACCGCCATTGTTAAAAACTGCAAGCGCTTCGATACCGTTCACGCCGCAATCCACTTTCAATGCTTCGCCTTCGTCCAATTCGTCAACTTGGCAAACAAAAATCTTATTCATCAGAAGAACACACTCAGGTTATGTGAGGTATAAGTCACTTGGTCTAGGGTGATTTTGCGGTCAAAGATTTGCCAGCCTAAACCACCTTCAACTTTACGGATCTTGTCGTGACGTTTACCACAGTAAATCGTAATATCTTTCTCTTTTTGAGAGCGGTATAACAGGTAAGTCACGTACACGTCGTATTCGCCTGCAACTTCAGTTGGCTCAACAATCACGTTGCTCACCATGTGAGTGGTACGTGATGGAGGCTCTTCCGCCCAAGCCATACCCGTTTCCAGACGCGCTACACGGCGTTCCAACAGATGTTTGTTGTCATTGAACACCCAAGTTGTTGGTGGCTCAACTGAACGACGACGGTCACGGGTTTGCGCGTTTGGCGTGGTACGTAGCGTGTACGAAATATCTTCCGCCATTACGTCCAGCCATTCGCGGAATTTCCAGTCATCCAGCAATTTTGCTTCACGATAAAGGAACTGACTGATTTCGTGATGAAGTTCTAAACTGATTTGACTCATTTCACAAGCTCCTTCTCATATGCTTCAGCTGCTTTCTCAACATCTTCCCATTTTTCATGGATCAGCAAGTCTGCCCAACGGCGGTATAAACCACGTGCAGCAGTTTCAGAGAAGATGTAGTTGGTAATACCTGGAATACCATCTTCACGTACTTTTTCGTTACCTTTACCCATTTCCATAATGAGTTTGTTTTGACGAGCTTTATAACCACGTAATACTTTTTGAATTTCTACCCAGTTTTCAGAGTCATCTTGCTCAAGGAAACCAGCAGGGCCGAAAGCACGGGTTGCAGAACGTTCAAATGCTTCTTTTACGTCTTGTGGTGCGTCAGCATCACAGATACAGAATGCCCAAACCTCAGTTTTGTTTGGACCACGTGGGTGCCATACACGAAGTGTTGCCGTACCGTTCAACCAAGACAGTGTCGGGAACATGGTGTTGTGACCAGCAAGGCGTAGCGCACGGATTTCACCTAAACGGTCTTTTACTTCTTCGTAAGTTTCACGGAAGTAGTTTGCTACTTCGCCGTCTACCCAAACGTTAGCATCTGGTTTTTCAGTGAAGAAGAAGCCTGAACCATGTCCACGTTGACCGTATTGAAGTGCATCTTTTGCTGTTTCCCAAACTGGACGGGCCGTTTGTGCCGCACCTAACTGTTTAGATGCATCATCATCCGGTTTTGCACCAAGAACTTGTACCGCAGATGCGTGAGAGAACAATGCATGGTATTGGTCAGATGCAAACTGTTCAGCAGCAAATTTCCAGTTACATTCGATTTCCCACTTGTGTACACCACCAACGATGCAAGTACCGCCAGGACGACGATCTAGAACACCATCCAGGTACCAAGCGATGTCACCCATGTATTCTTCTAAGTCAGGTGTTGTTTCATCCCAGCAGCCAAATACCAGGCCTTTGTAAGATTTAACACGGTTAACTTCTACCAGACCCCATTGCTCTTTACATGCACCCTGTGGGTAAGCACGCTCTTCAAGCGGGATGTCTTTTAAAGAACCGTCAATACCGTAAGACCAGCCGTGGTATGGGCAAGTGAACGCACGGGTATTACCACAGTCTGCGAAGCTTACGCGCATAGAGCGGTGACGGCATTGGTTTAAAAATGCTTTGATTGAACCGTCTTTTTGACGTGCCACAATAATCGGATCTTCACCCATGTAGGTATTGAAGAAGTCACCCGCCTTAGGAATCTGGCTTTCATGACAAAGGAATAACCATGTACGACCAAAAACGCGTTCAAGTTCTAGTTCATATAGATCTGGGTCTGTATAGATAGATGGCGAGATACGTCCATTTTGTGCATCGACTAAAGCGTCGATTTCGCGCACATCAATTTTTCCACTCATGAAAAGCTCTCCTGTGACCAGTAACGGCACAAAGTAAATAGACTCAACTTTTCAGCGATAATGGATTTTTAGCCAGTTTTGGGGAAATATTTTTTTTGTTTCAATTAAGATATTTTATGAATTACTTAAAACTGTAGCTTATATATTTAAACACTAATGAAAAATACAAGATCATTTATTTTCTAAATGGCAGAATAATCTTCACCTAATAGTTGTTTATAGATTATACTGCTACAAAAATATAGTAAGACATTTTTTGGATTACTCTTTTGGACGAGTTATATGGAATTACGACACCTACGCTATTTTATCACCGTTGCAGAAGAACTTAACTTCAGTAAGGCTGCATTAAAGCTTTATACCGCACAGCCCTCTTTAAGTCAGCAAATTAAAGATCTGGAAGAAGATGTCGGGGTAAAACTGCTTTATCGTACCAAACGTAAGGTTGAGCTGACTGAAGAAGGTGCCGTATTTCTCGAGCAGGCGCGCTTAACCCTAGCACAGGCAGATAAAGCGATTGCCATGGCACGCCAGGTTTCGCAAGCCAAACAGCAAATGCTGCGCATCGGCTTTGTTCCGGTGGCGGAAATGAAAATTTTCCCTTATGTACTACCAAATCTACGCGTGCAAAACCCTGATTTAAAAATCGATTTGCTCAGCTTAAATAACAGTGAACAAATGAAGTTGCTGAAAAAAGGGGAACTGGACGTCACCTTTACCCGGCACAATCTCAATAGTGATGAAATTGAAAGTCTATTTGTGTTACGTGAGCCACTGATCTTTATTTTACCGAAAGACCACCCCTTGGCTAAGTATGAACGAATTCCTGTTAAAGAATTGAATGGTATAGATTTTATTATTCCTGCTGCAGAACAGTCCTTAACATTACATAATGCCATTATAGATTTTTCCCATGCCAATGGCATTGAATTCAATATTGTGCAAAAGGCCGATAACATCCTGTTTAACATCAATTCTGTGGGGATGGGTTTAGGCTGCACCATTCTGCCGGGCTATGTTGCACCACTGACCATGGAAAATACTGTGATTCGCCCTTTAGATGTAGAACTGCCTTACCTCGACCTGTATGTGAGTTACCATAAAAACAGCAGCTCTATCGCAGTGAAGAAATTTATTGAATTGCTGACCCATGTTTTCTATCTAAATATAAACCGCACTTAAAAAAATTTTTATGCTTTTGCACCGGATTGAAGCCACCATTATTTTGCTAATAAATAATGGTGGTTTTTTTTATTTCAATTTGTGTATTTTTAGTCCAGATTAGACTTAAGTCTTACGTTTTTTTCTTATCATTAACACGCTATTTATAGGGAATAACGCATAACTTTTTCTTTAGCCATTTATAAATCACATTTCATCATCGAGAATTACAACTTAAGTCTAATAAATTTCCCACAAACTTTTTAAAATGTTAAAAAACAACAATAACGATAAAAGGTTGCCCCCTCATGCATCTATTACGCCGTATAAAAACAGGGATTCAGCACCATCTTTATTTCTTTCTAACCTTTCCGTTTATTGCTGTGCTGTATGCTACTTTTCAGTTCATGACCTCATGGAACTGGTCAACCTGCCTACTAATGAGCTGGAATCTGGTCATCTATGCCTATTTATTTTTCACCCTGAAAAAACTCTGGCGCATTGATCATGCGCATATCCTGCAACGTGCGAAGGAACAAGATGCCAGTAAATGGCTGATTCTATTTCTGGTCCTGCTGACCTTATTCATCTGCTTCATTGCGCTTATTATTGAAGTGAATAATTTGCCGAGCAATATGCTCATTCAAACCGCTCATATCATTTTATCCATGGTGACCATTACCTCTGCCTGGTTCCTAATGCATACCATTTTTGCGATTCATTATGCGCATGACTTTTATCTGGCACTCGACAAGAATAATGAAGGCGGGCTGGAGTTTCCCAAAACACCTAGACCGACTTATCCCGACTTTTTATATTTTAGTTACATCGTCGGTACTTCCGCACAAACGGCAGATGTTTCCATTACCCACTCCGCAATGCGGGTTCTAAATACCCTGCACCTGCTGCTGGCCTACGGCTTTAATACCACCATTCTGGCCATCACGATCAATGTGGCAGCAAACTTTATCAGCCCTTGAGCAAGAGCATAAAAAAGGATGACCGAAGTCATCCTTTTTATTGGCTAGACGGCGGGATTAAACGCCACGAGCAGTTAAATAGTTTTTAATCACTGTATTGAACTCTTCAGCTTTTTCCACTTGAGACCAGTGGCCACACTGGCTGAAAATGTGTGCATCAGCATTGGGTACAATGTTCAGGATATCCCAGGTACGAGAAACTGGAATCACCACGTCTTGAGTACCATGAATCAACAATACAGGCACAGTGATGTCTTTCATTTTTTCGAAGTCTAACGGGAATTCGAAACGGTCACGGTCACGTGCGCCCACTACGTCCATCAAACGGTTCGATGCATAGTCATTTGCAGCAGAAGCAAAACGTACTTTCACAAGCTCATCAGTAATCAGGTCTTTGTTCACTACAAACATAGACAATGTTTTCTTGATGCCTTCCTCAGTCAATACCGGATTCGCATGCGCTTTCAGTGCAGCAGTCTGTTTTGCACCACCCGTACCCATAGATACAATACCGAGAACACGCTCAGGGTAATCCAGTGCCAATTGGAAAGCTAACCAGCCACCCAGTGAGTTACCCACCAACCAGGTTTTTTCAATGCCCAGTGCATCTAAAGTACGAACTGCATGGTCTACCCAGGCACGGATACCGTAAGCTGTGTTTGGTGCAACTACAGTTTGACCATAACCAATAGTGTCGATAGCGATACAACGTGCCTGCTCACCAATTGATGGCAAGTTTAACCACCAGTTTGCCGCAGCAGATACACCGGTACCTGAACCGTGCAAGAACAGGATAGGTGTACCTTCACCCACTTCGTGATAGTGAGTCAACTCACCTTCTGCAGTTTCAATCCATTTGTCTTCTAAGCCAAAGAATGGATCTGTTGTATATTCAGGGATTTGAACAGTGCTCATACATACTCCTCGTACAGTCTTTAGCTTGCGTTTCCATCTTGATTCAGAATTTAACGTCAAGTTGACTCGGTGAAATTTACTTTTTTACTGCCTTATATTACCTGTTCAAAGCAGTCAAACTGATACAAATTTACGATCAAATACTATAAAAAAACGATAATTTAACTATTTGTTTTTTAAAATTTTATTAAAATCAAAACCCTTATTTTTATTAAGGCATTTAATAATAAAATAGCGCTCTCCATAAAAAAAAGCGACTTATTAAAAGTCGCTTTTTTATTACACTGCTGAATTAGAACTTGTAGGTATAAGTTGTCGCTACACGGTACTCTTTTAAGTCTGATTTCCAGTCGAAATCTGTATCGATATACATCGCCTGGAAGCCTAGGCCTTTAAGTTTACCTTCTGGAACCGTGTAGTTCAGAATCAAATTCAGCTCATCCGATTTCTGGTCTTTCAAAGTAGTCGTTGGAGATGTTTTCACCTCAGCATCTGAACCGATAAAGTATACTGCCGTAGCATTTAAACCTTTGGCACCCAACCCAGAGAAATCATAGCCATAAGTGAAGCCCCATGATTTTTCATTGGTATTGGTAAAAGTTGCGACACCCCAGTTTACCAAGTAAGGTTGTGGTACCCAGCCACCCAATGTCGGGAACGGAGAATCACCAAACATTTGCTGGTAGCCCAAACCAACAGTATGTGCGCCATAATTGACTTTAGCGCCTACAGACAACGCCTGGTTATCAATATCACCATACAGCTTGTCACCTGACTCCGAGTTATCAAAGTAACGGATATGGCTGTCTAACTTGGCTTTTTCACCCAGCTTGGTTTTGTAGCTTGCACCGACATAATGCTGCTGATAAATATCTTCAACATCTGCATACCAGTAGCTACCGCCAATTTCCGGAGTAAACTGGTGATCAACACCCGCAATCAACATTCCATCAGATGTAGGACCTAAATCATAATGTCCTTTTGAAACACCGTCTGGCAAAGTTTTTCCTGGTGCAAACAAGGTTAAATCACGGAACTGGTTGTCATAACGGTTATTAATCCCGTCAATATAAGCCACAGTCAGTTTGGTATCTTTAATCTCTTTAGACTCAAGCCATGCACCGCTATAAGTCGTCAACAACTGACGTGATGGATCGAATACCAGTACTGGAGATACCGGTAATAATTCACCGACTTTTAATTCAGTTTGTGAAACTTTGGCTTTTAAGGTCGCGCCAACTTTACCAAAATTGTCTTTCGACTCTTTGCCATCATGCGGCAAAACCCAGTCTGCTTTTGTATCACGACCATTTAATTTAAATGCATGCTGCACCAAAAGGTCCGCACCGATCTGAATACCGCCACCGATATCCTGATAACCCGATTTGGCATCCAGGGTGATACCTTGAGACCAAGAACCCCAGTTGTTTTGCGGAAGATCCGCATACTGACGGTCTAAATAAAAGTTTTTAAATTTTAATTGGACATTACTGTCGTCAACAAAATCTGCATTCGATGCAGTTGTTCCTAAAGTTGCTGTCGCAGCAAGCATTGCTATCCATAAGTTTTGACGACGCATGGCTGAATTCCCTAGTAATCAAATTAAGCTATGACGCCATCATGCTAAACAATCACAAAAAACGAAATCCGACCAGAGTATTAAGATTTATTGCCTTTATGGCTATTTCTGCTTTTTTTTATTTTAGTGATTCAAATCACGTTAAGAACTTTAAACAATAAGTCATTTTATCTTCCTTTCATTTCATTTTTGTTAAACCTTTGTTTCAGTGTTTATTTTAAAAGAATTTAGGCTTTTTGACCGCAAAAAAAAATTGATTAATCGCTTTTAAGTTTAACCCAGAGCTAAAACCACTTAAATAATTGATTATATTAATATAACTATCCTATGATATGATATTTTTTATCTATAAACTCAAGTGTAAAATCAAAGTCTAGCAATAAAAAAAGCGCCCTTTCGGACACTGCTGTCCCATAGTTTGCTTTAAATAAAAAAACCTGAGTCCTAACAGTTAAAATATGAGTGCAAACAAACACTTTAACGACCAGGATTCAGGTTTTGTCACA
>NZ_JBIQOC010000107.1:0-11742 GCF_044130295.1 Acinetobacter uliginosus
AGATGAGATGTAACTCATTGAAATGTGTCATCATATTCGTCGTCAGAAAACAAGTATTATGCCATTATTTCAATGAGTTATCTTTTTTTGTCGTGTACAAAGCTTATCATTACACATAAAGCAGTTCATTTCTTTTTGAAAAAAGATATACTAAAAACACTCTTTTATATAATTCTAACAAGCCTGTTCATATAAGAACAGGCACAAAATTGCAGTGAGGCATTCAACGCTATGCGTCCATTACACCCAATTGATTTTATTTTTCTGTCGCTTGAAAAGCGTCAGCAACCGATGCACGTCGGTGGGCTGTTCCTGTTTCAAATTCCTGACAATGCACCTGATACATTTATTCAAGACCTCGTTGCTGATATTCGTAAATCCAAATGTCTTCCTGTTGCGCCTTTTAATAATAAACTCAATGGCCTATTTTGGGATGAAGACCAAGAATTTGATCTAGACCATCATTTCCGCCACATTGCACTACCGCACCCGGGTCGAATCCGTGAATTACTGACTTATATTTCACAAGAACATAGCGCACTGCTTGATCGTGCCAAACCACTCTGGACCTGCAACATTATTGAAGGCATTGAAGGCAACCGCTTTGCCATGTACTTTAAAATTCACCATGCTATGGTTGATGGTATTGCCGGTATGCGTTTAGTAGAAAAATCACTATCCTATGATCCAGAAGCCAAGAGTATTGTGCCACTCTGGTGTGTCGAAGGTCCTCGTGCTAAACGATTAAAAGAACCGAAAGCAAGTCGTATAAAGAAAGTCATGGGGGCTGTAAAATCACAATTTGAAGCGACCCCTAAAGTCATGTATGAACTATCGCAAACCATCTGCAAAGATATGGGGCGCAATCCTGACTATGTTTCCAGTTTCCAGGCACCCAGTAGCATTTTAAATCAACGAGTCAGTTCATCACGCCGTTTTGCCGCACAATCCTTTGAATTGGGCCGCTTAAGCAAAATTGCAAAAGCACTGGGTGTCACCATCAATGATGTAGTCTTGGCCATCTGTTCTGGCGCACTGCGTGAGTATTTGATCAGTCATCACGCATTGCCGAAAAAACCGCTGATTGCTATGGTTCCGGCTTCAATTCGTGATGATGATTCTGAGGTTTCAAATCGTATTACCATGATTTTGGCTAATCTGGGTACGCATAAAGATACACCTTTAGAACGCCTGCAAATTATTCGCCGTAGTGTGTTAAATGCCAAGCAGCGGTTCAAACGCATGAATTCAAATCAAATTTTAAACTATAGCGCATTAGTTTACGGTGCAGCTGGTTTAAATATTGTCTCGGGAATGATGCCAAAACGCCAAGCGTTCAATATTGTGATTTCTAACGTGCCAGGGCCACGCGAACCGCTATACTGGAATGGTGCAAAACTGGATGCACTCTATCCAGCTTCAATTGTACTGGATGGACAGGCACTGAATATTACCATGACCAGCTATTTGGATAAACTGGAAGTGGGGTTAACCGGTTGTCGTAATGCCTTACCGAAAATGCAAAACTTGCTCACGCACCTGGAAGATGAAATTCAGCGCTTTGAAGAAATTGTAGGTCAAGATATTCCACCAAAAAAGTTAAAAGCGGTGAGTTAACCGCAGCTTCCAAAGAGTGAATAATAAATAAAATAAGGGACCTTTTAGAGGTCCCTTTATTTTCTATTGCACGAAATTAATTCTTAATTGCACGACATTGATTTAATAGTTGATGACAAACTGAATGAATCATGGCCGCTGTAATTTGAACTTCTTTACCCTGCTCATTGACGATATAACCGTTTTGGCTCATTTTATTATCTGTAACTTTCGTATTTTGTTGAACTGCTACTTGGCTTATACTCATGTCATACCTCTTGTTTGCTAAACCAAAACTGGGAGATTTTGGCTTTGGCTACTTGTGTATGACTAGTATTCAAAATTCAGCCTAAAAAGTAAAATTTCAGATGTAACAAGTGTTTAACGATATTCTGTTACAATTTCAGCTCAGAATGATATCGTATTGCTCTTGCGTATACAGATTTTCCACCTGAAATTTGATGATACGCCCTATAAAGTGCTCTAAATCGGCCACTGCAGGTGCTTCCGCTGTTAACAATCGGTCAATCACCGATGGGTGTGCCACCACAGTAAAACCACTTTTACATTCAAAAGCACGTGCATATCTTAAAATTTCCCGAAAAATCTCGTAACACACTGTCTCTGCCGTTTTCACATAACCCCGTCCCTGACAGGTTGGACACGATTCACATAATAAGTGTTCTAAAGATTCACGAGTACGCTTTCGGGTCATTTCCACCAGGCCCAGTTCTGAAACCTGGGTAATTTTGGTTTTGGCATGATCACGTTCCAGCATACGCTCAAACTGGCTCATGACTTCTTCACGATGCTGGGCTTCCTGCATATCAATGAAGTCAATAATGATAATGCCACCCAAATTACGTAAGCGCAGCTGACGGGCAATGACTTGAGTCGCTTCCATATTGGTTTTAAATACGGTGTCTTCTAAAGTCCGGCCACCGACGTAGGAACCGGTATTGACATCAATGGTAGTCATAGCTTCAGTCTGGTCGATCATCAGATAGCCACCCGACTTCAATGCTACGCGTGTTTGCAGGGCCTTCTGAATATCTTCTTCAACATTGTACAAGTCAAAAATGGGACGTTCACCCGGATAGTGAACCAGCCGGTCTTGCATGCTCGGCACAAACTCTTGCACAAATTCTTGCAACTTGGCATGTATTTCGCGTGAATCGACAGAGATTTTAGAAGTATCTTCATTGGCCAAATCACGAATGACCCGCTGTGGCAGCGGCAGTTCTTCAAAAATCAGTGAAGGGACGGCAATGCTTTTTTGCTTGCGTTGAATAAATTCCCAAAGCTTGGCCAAATACGCCATATCCTGTGCAATTTCAGCTTCAGGAATCCCCTCTGCCGCAGTACGGACAATGACGCTGCCGGGTAATTTATGCTCGCTTTGAATGCGTTCGATCATCGAACGCAGCCGGTCTCGTTCTTCTTCTGATTCAATGCGTTGTGATACACCGATATGATGACCATAAGGCATCAATACCAGATAACGTGAAGGAATGGAAAGATCGGTAGAAAGACGCGCCCCTTTGGTCCCCAGCATATCCTTCATCACTTGCACCGTGAGAATTTGACCGGGTTGCAGCAGTTCAAAAACATTAGGGGTTGGTTGATTGCGGGGCCAGACCATATCGTTGATATGCAGAAAAGCGGTTCGAGAAAGACCAATATCGACAAAAGCAGCCTGCATACCCGGAAGTACACGCACCACTTTACCTTTATAAATATTACCCACCAATCCACGCTTAACCGTACGCTCAACAAATAATTCATTGACCGTGCCGTTCTGGATTAAGGCCACACGACATTCCATAGGTGTGACGTTAATCAACAACTCGTCAGACATAATAAAACTCAAAACATTATAAAAATTCTTTTTTGAGGTCAGTTAATTTAGTGCCTTAACTGCCTGTAATAACTGTACGGTTTCATGTAAAGGCAAGCCCACGACATTGCTATAACTGCCTTCGATACGGGGAATATAACGCGCTGCGATGCCTTGAATGGCATAAGCACCCGCTTTTCCTAAGGGTTCCCCTGTTGCCCAATAATCTTCCATATCATTGAGACTTAACTTTTGAAACTCAACCTGTGTTCGTACCACTATACTTGATTTTTCTGTTCTTGTACGCACACAAACACCTGAAAAGACATCATGCTTGCGCCCGGAAATGCGCTGCCACATTTCAAAAGCATGTTGTTTTGATTCAGGTTTACCTAAAATCTGATTATCCACACCTAAACTGGTGTCAGCGGCTATGACGATGGCATCCGGAAATTGCTCCAATACAGCTTGAGCCTTGCTACAGGCTAAACGCTCGACATAGGCGGCAACATCTTCTCCGTCAAGAATAGATTCATCGATATCCGGACCATAAATCTCGAATTCTAAACCTAACTGTTGCAGCAGTTCCCGACGGCGTGGAGAACTCGAAGCCAGAATTAAACGCGCCATTTTTTAAGCATAAAATACATGACAGGGAAAACCAGCACACTGCTCAATAAAGGCTGCCAGTGTCGGGTAATGGAAAATTGCAAGCCACCCATCGTTTGGGCAATCCAGATCACAAATAAATGTGCCATTACTGCCAGAAAGCTAATCACCCAGAGATTGCCAAAGGTCATGATACGTCGTTCACGGGTTAAAAACCGGACAATAAAGGTAATCAACACAAAACTTAGTGCATTCATACCTAAAGGGGCATCCACCAGCAAGTCGGTAAACATGCCGGTGGCAAAGGCAAACCAGATTCCGCACCATGTAGGTTGGCACATCACCCAAAATAGCATGAGCAGCAACATGAATAAGGGACGTGCACCTGACACGGCATAAGACAGTGGGTAAACCATCAGCACCGAACAGACAATGACTGAAACAATAATCGCAATTAAAGGATCCCGATTGCTTTCAGCCCTTAATTTAGCGAGTGGCATGTGGCTGCTCCATCGCTAATGAATCAGAAAAAAGGACAACGACATGATGTCCACCGGCCAATTGTGCGGCTGGAATGACTTCAATCTGGGCAAATTCACCCGAATTATGCCGGTTAACTTTAGACACCGTGCCAACCAGATAGCCTGCAGGGAAATGTGCACCCAGACCTGAGCTATACACTTTTTCACCCACCTTGACATTGGCACTGGTCGGAACATATTCCATCTTCAAATGACCTAAATCACCTGTACCCGATACAATGGCACGCATCCCGGTATGTTCCAAACGCACAGAGAGAGAATGTTCTTTATCGGACAGCAACATAATACGGCTACTATGCGAATTGACATTGATGATCTGCCCCATAATTCCTTTATCGTCCAGTACGGTTTGACCGACCTTGAGCTGACTGTTGGAACCACGGTTAATCACAATAATATGCCGTAATGGATCGGCATCTGTACCGATGACTTCTGCAATTTCCATGCGCCCATCAATAATCAAAGGCGTATCCAGCAGACCTCTTAAACGGGTATTTTCGGCAGAAAGTTCAGATAATTTTTGCAGACGAACCTGAGCCTGTAATAACTCGGCTTGCATCGCGGTATTTTCACGACGTAACTGGGCTTCAGACTTGGTTTGTTGATTGAGCCATTCTCGCGATAACACTGGATAGCTTGCAAGGGCATAAATAGGATTATATGCCGCATACAAGACATCACGTGCGGGCTGAATCACATGCGGCATGCGCCAGTTAAAAAACAGCACCACCAGACATGTAATCACCGCAATGATAAATGAGCGAAAAGATGGCGGTTGTCGAGAAAACAGTTGTGTTTGCACCGCCTGGTCCCTAACTTAACCTACAAATAACATGTCGTGATTTGGATTATCGAAGAATTCCAGTACCTTACCACCACCACGAGTCACGCAAGTCAACGGATCTTCAGCCACAACCACAGGCAAACCGGTTTCTTGCGCAAGAAGTTTGTCGAGGTTACGAAGTAGTGCGCCACCACCAGTCAGCACAATGCCACGTTCTGCAATATCAGAAGACAGTTCAGGCGGGGTTTGTTCAAGTGCAGATTTAACCGCAGAGACAATATTTTGTAATGGGTCTGAAATCGCTTGGGTAATTTCGTCTGAAGTCACCGTGATGGCACGAGGAACACCTTCAGCTAGGTTACGGCCACGCACTTCAATTTCCAGCGGCTTCGCGCCTTCATCCGGAAGTGCCATACCCACTTCTTTTTTAATCACTTCGGCAGTGGTTTCACCAATCACACAGCCATGCGCTTTACGTACATAGTTAATGATCTGTTCATCAAAGACATCACCACCAATACGGAGTGAATCTGCGTAAACACAGCCCTGCAATGAAATAATTGCGATTTCAGTGGTACCACCGCCCACATCGACCACCATCGAACCACAGGCCTGTTCAACCGGCATACCGGCACCAATTGCAGCAGCCATTGGCTCTTCAATTAAGCGGACATCACGTGCGCCAGCATTGAATACCGCTTCACGAATGGCACGGCGCTCAACCAGCGTTGATTTGCACGGTACACACACTACAACACGCGGTGCAGGTGGGAAAAGACGCTTTTCATGTACTTTACCAATAAACTGGTTCAACATGGTTTCGGTCACTTCGAAATCGGCAATCACCCCGTCTTTCATCGGGCGGATTGCAGAAATATTTGCAGGTGTACGACCGAGCATTTGTTTAGCATCAAGACCAACCGCGGCAACGATTTTCTGTGAACCGCTGTGACGGATGGCCACAACCGTCGGTTCATTTAATATAATGCCTCGTCCTGGTGCATAAATAAGTGTATTTGCTGTACCTAAATCAATGGCTAGATCGGGCGAAAACAAGCCAATTAGTCTTTTTAGAATCACGGAGACGTTCTCGATTAAACTTTATGTGGACGCAAGGTGGCAACTTTAACTAAATGTGATGATTTGGACAAGTCAATCGCTTATTATAACGCACGATATTTTGAATTTTTTTAATACTGATTAGGTAATATTATGTCTACATCGGATGCACAGCATTCTGCAGATTTAAATGCAAAAACAGTTTCAGCAATCGCACATCTGGCCCGATTGTCGCTAAATGATACGCAATCTGCTGAATATGCTCAAAGTCTAAATAAAATTTTAGGCATGATGGAAACCTTAAAAGGCATTGACACTGAAAATGTCGAGCCGCTTAAAAGTCCATTTGACCATCCACAGCCCTTACGTGAAGACGTGGTTTCTGAAGAAAATCATCGTGAAGAATATCAAGCTGTTGCACCGGCAACCCAAGATGGCTTGTACCTTGTTCCACGTGTGATTGAATAATCTTTATTCAGTTAAATCATTTTATTAAATTAAACGTAAAGAAATATTTCTCATGACAGATTTACATCGCTTATCGATTCGTGAACTTTCCGAAGGTTTAGCTGGGGCTAAATTTTCGTCTCGCGAATTGACTGAACATTATTTAAAACGCATTGAAAAAATCGATGCTCAAGTACAATCTTATGTGACTGTAACCGCCGAGCAGGCATTGACCCAAGCCGATGCTGCTGATGCTGCAATTAAAGCGGGTCATGCAACCGCTTTAACCGGTGTGCCAATCGCGCATAAAGATATTTTCTGTACCCAAGGCATCAAAACCACTGCCGGTTCTAAAATGCTGGACAATTTTATCTCTCCTTACGACGCGACCGTTGTAGCGAAAGGTAAAGCTGCGGGCTTAGTCACTCTTGGTAAAGTGAACATGGACGAATTCGCCATGGGTTCAACTTCCGAGTCTTCTTATTTTGGCGCGACCAAAAACCCGTGGGCACTGGATCACGTTCCGGGTGGTTCTTCAGGTGGTTCTGCTGCGGCTGTAGCGGCTGACCTTGCACCATTTTCAACCGGTACCGATACTGGTGGTTCGATCCGTCAACCGGCTTCTTTCTGTGGTCTGACCGGTCTGAAACCAACTTATGGCCGTGTATCACGTTTCGGTATGATTGCCTATGCATCATCTCTGGATCAGGGCGGCCCAATAGCACGTTCAGCTGAAGACTGTGCCTACCTTATGAACGTGATGGCAGGTCATGATGCCAAAGATTCTACTTCTGTAAACAAAGACGTTGATGACCATGTTGCCAATCTGAACGGCACATCGGTGAAAGGTTTACGCATTGGTATTCCTAAACAGTACTTCAATGTTCACGGCTTGGATGCAGACGTAAAAGCACGTGTTGAAGAATCACTGAAAAAATTGGAAGAGATGGGCTCAACGTTGGTTGAGATTGACCTCAACATGACAGAAGCTTATGTTCCAACTTATTACCTGATTGCCCCTGCTGAAGCATCTTCAAACTTGTCACGTTTTGATGGTGTGCGTTATGGCTACCGCTGTGAAGATCCGAAAGACATTATGGACTTGTACAAACGCTCTCGTTCAGAAGGTTTTGGTAAAGAGGTTCAGCAACGTATCCTCATCGGTACTTATGCGCTTTCTGCGGGTTACTACGATGCGTACTATGTGAAAGCACAAAAAGTCCGCCGTTTAATTCAGCAAGATTTCCTGAAAGCCTTTGAATCGGTTGATGTGATTGCAGCCCCTTCTGCACCTACAACTGCATACCGAATTGGTGCAAACCTGTCGCCTGTGGAAATGTACTTGGGTGACATCTACACCATCGCGGTGAACCTGGCAGGTCTGCCTGCGATTAACGCGCCTGTTGGTTTTGACAAAGATAACCTACCTGTTGGTTTACAGCTGATTGGTAACTACTGGTCAGAATCTCAATTGTTGTCTGTGGTACATCAGTATCAACAAGCAACGGATTGGCATACAAAACGCGCTGCAATTGCTGAGGAGAACGCATAATGGCTCAAGCTCAAAAGAAACCAAAGTCAAACCTGATTGATGGTTGGGAAGTCGTTATTGGTATCGAGATTCACACTCAGCTGGCAACCAATACTAAAATTTTCTCAGGTTCTTCAACTGTTTTTGGTCAAGACCCAAATACACAAGCCAGCCTGGTTGATTTAGCGATGCCGGGCGTATTACCAGTACTCAACAAAGAAGTGGTTGATCTTGCAATTCGTTTTGGTTTGGGTATCGACGCGTATATTGACAAAGCATCTGTATTTGCACGTAAAAACTACTTCTACCCTGACTCTCCTAAAGGCTACCAAATTAGCCAGATGGACAACCCGATTGTGGGCTTGGGTCATATCGACATCCAACTTGAAGATGGCACCACTAAACGCATTGGCGTAACCCGTGCACACCTTGAGGAAGATGCTGGTAAATCGATTCATGACCAGTTTGAAGGTATGTCAGGTATCGACTTAAACCGTGCAGGTACGCCGCTGCTTGAAATCGTATCTGAACCCGATATGCGTTCGGTTGAAGAAGCGGTTGCCTACATTAAAGCGATTCACACGCTGGTGCGCTGGTTAGGCATTTCTGACGGTAACATGGCAGAAGGTTCGTTCCGTGCTGACTGTAACGTGTCTTTACGTCGTCCGGGTCAACCATTCGGTACACGTTGTGAACTGAAAAACCTCAACTCATTCCGTTTCATTGAACAGGCAATCAATGTTGAAATTGAACGTCAAATGGAAATTCTGGAATGGGACGGCACAATTGATCAGGAAACACGTTTGTTCGATCCTGTGAAGATGGAAACGCGTTCAATGCGCTCTAAAGAAGAAGCGAACGATTACCGCTACTTCCCTGATCCAGACTTGTTGCCTGTAATTATTGCAGACGAGCAAATCGAAGCAATTCGAGCGACTATGCCTGAGCTTCCTGCTGCACGTCGTGCGCGTTTCGTGGCGGACTTTGGTGTGACTGAGTATGATGCTCACGTTCTTACACTGACTCGTGAAATGTCAGAGTTTTACGAAGATGTGGTGAAAGCTGCTGGCGGTGCTGCACAAGGTAAGATTGCTGCAAACTGGGTGATGGGCGAATTCTCAGGGGCTTTGAACAAAGCAGGCTTAGATTTGGCTGATTCTCCTGTGTCGAGTGAAAAACTTGGCGGTATGATCGCGCGTATTGTAGACAACACCATTAGCGGTAAGATCGCGAAACAGGTGTTCGGCTTTATGTGGGACGAGGGCAAAACTGCGGACGAAATCATTGCTGAAAAAGGCTTGAAACAGGAAACTGATACAGGCGCAATTGAAGCGATTATTAAGGAAGTACTTGCTGCTAACGAGAAGATGGTTGAAGAGTATAAATCTGGTAAAGAGAAAGCTTTCAACGGTCTGGTTGGTCAGGTGATGAAAGCGTCTAAGGGCAAAGCCAACCCTGCACAAGTGAATGAATTGATGAAGAAATTGATTGGTTAATCTGATCTTTTTTCTAAAAGAAAACCCGCTTTAGAGCGGGTTTTTTATTTATAAATTTTCTTCTGCTTCTACTAAAAAAAGTATTGTTGATGCAGTCATATTTAAAGCATATTCGACAATATACCGTGGTATTTCTTTTTCTTCACTGCCCGCGCCATGCCCACTCAATTTATTTCTCGCAGTGGGGACTCCACTTTCTAATAGAGTTTTTAAAGAAGTAAACTTACTTTCCCAAAAGCTTGGAATTAGTTGGTTATCAAAACAGGTTTTTATTAAACTGCTAGCCGTCGCATTACTTTTAATACCCCATCCTTGCTTATCACAAATAATACGCATAGTGCTTTCAAAAGCTTTTAAGCATTCATTTAAAGCTTCATGATATTTACCATTTCGATAGTGTTCATGTGCCTTATGAAACTCAGAGTTTGCTCCTTTAAACCTTTTTCTAGATAAAATTTCTAAAGACGGTTTAATAATTTCGGAATGAGTAAAAGTATTATCTCTTCGAATAATTTGCCCTTCGACAAACTGATACCCTAAGCTATGCTCATCAAAACGATAATTTAATTCTTTAATAGCCGTTTCAGTTCTTTTATCAAAACCCGATGACTCAACTGCATATTTATAGTCGTCCATCGTAGCAATATTGTTTGAAATTCTAAAAGCTAGTTCAATATAATCCAAAGCTTTACTAGTATTTTTTTCTGATAAAAAGCCATTAATAAATTCTAAGTTATATCCGTGATACTCATGCTTATAGTCTTGTGTGAGATTGAAAACTCCAAAATCTCTTGCTAACATTTCTACCAAAATTTTATAAATATCATCTTCATTCACAATTGAACGTAATTTATCCCCACGTTTTCCAAATAAATCATTAAAGAGATAGGTTACTTGAACACGGAATGGATGTGGCAATACATCATATTCATATACATCATGGTCTTTTTTTGTCTTATTTCTTTTAGAAAACAACTCCAAAACCATCTTACCCCCAATTAAATTCAATATTCTTAATAGGTTATTTTATACACTTTAACAATCTCAACAAGCAACAATATCCCCCCCCAAATTCTAAGACTTAGGATGTATTCAACTTTCAATGTCCTTCTTTATGCGTGACTAATGCCCTCACTCCCTTGCGAAGCAGTGCTTCTCATCCCATAGGGAGAGGGAGACTTCATTACAAATCATATGACGGTATTAATTTAGTCTCGGGAATCCCCTCTCCTGAGCGAGTTTTAAAGCACTGCTTTTAAAACGATGCGCAAGAAAGGATGAGGGCTAGGGAGAGGATTTTTAAAAATTAATACTCTTCTCTTAAATTTTCTAGTTCAGTCGCACGTTCCACCGTCGCTTCCATGTAACAACTATTACTATTTACAGTTGCAATCGTCCCGCCATTCGGGTCAGCATAAAAATCGCAATTAGCATCACGATAGCGAATCCAGAGACGCTGAACCTCTTGAAGCTGTTTTTTACGAGTTGCATTCAGCGAGGCCATCGTCTGCTTATAGGCATTATTTAACCGTGTATCCTGGCGATCTGTTTCGGCCGCAATACAATCCAGCATATTTACAGTAACGCCACCTGAGCGATCCATACAATTTGAGTATTGCCGACTCAAATCATTGTCCCCTGCGTACAGCGCAGGAGAAAATATAAACATACTTAAACCCAATAAAGCAGTGCGTTTGAACATAACAACCCCTATCTTTTCATTTATGTTATTCATAATAAATAACCTGAGTTCGATGAAATCCACTTAACCTTTTAGCATATTTTGGAAAGTTGGCTTATTGGGGTTCAAACAATAAGCCACTACAGCAGCCATGATATTC